>JAVCCT010000055.1 GCA_030765325.1 Candidatus Stygibacter frigidus
GGATGGAGAAGATGCCCTTGATAAACTGGAGTACCAGAAATTTGACCTTTATGTTCTTGATATATGCATGCCGCGCATGGATGGAATGCAATTGATGAAAGAGATCAAGCGCCGACACCCATTTGCAGTAATAATTATCACTACTGGGTTTTCTACGCTTGAAAATGCAGTTAGAGCAATACGCGAAGGGGCATTTCATTATATCGCCAAACCGATCATGGCAGACGAATTTCTTGATGTTGTAAGGCGAGGATTTGCGTACGCTGAGAGTTTGGGTTCTCCAGATATAATCGAACCGGGTACAAAGACAAAACTTGAAAAAACCTTACCACAAATGCTAAAAGGATTTTCGGCTGATGATGTGATGCAATTTGAGGAGATATCTATTATCAGACATTATCAACCGGGAGATATAGTGCCTTTAGATGATAAAAACGGGAGTATTATACTCGTGGAAACAGGGGAGCTTGGAGTATTATTGGGTACAATAAAGGTTGAGTCATTATATTCTGGTCAGTGTTGGGGAGAAGAATCCTTTTTGAATATCAGCTATTTATTTACAGGTTTAAGAGCAGTGACAGAATCCAGAGTACGTCATTTTCGGCGTCAGCAGATCATGGAATTTTTCCGTTTCAGAGATGAACGAGCTCTCAAGCGATATACAATCAATTTGATGTATATATTTTATCAGCGCTGGAAGAGTGCCCTTGGTAAACTGGGATTATTTGTGGGATATGAAAAAGTAACAAAAGAGAATGATGATGAATCTAAAGTTTGATATTAGTGAACAAGAGATAAGTGATGTACCTTTACGGGGGCGTCCCCGGATAAGATATTTACATAAATTATTATTAAAAAACCGGGGCTGGCAGGTGTATAGTGACGAATTAACAGCCCATTTCCTGGATTTAATGACCACCAAAAAAGCTTCTGACCTTGATATGGGAGCTCCTGGATGTCAGCATAAAATATGGATGAGAATTGATGGATATAAATCACCATTACCAGAATATAAAGATTTAAGAAAATTTGATGAAGAGCTATTTATCCTTAGTTTTGTGGAAGAAGAATATTTGGAGCAACTCCTGTCATATGGCGCTTTGGATCTGGCAGTTAATCCCCAGGCTGGTGAACATAACAGAAGGGCAAGAGGAAATGTATATCTTGATCAGGGAGTCATGGCATTAAATATGCGGTTAATAAATGAAACCCCCATGTCACTTATCAATTTAGGCTTTTCACAAGCAGTAATAGACAGGCTTGATATGGATAAGGAAAAATTCGGGTTAACATTGATAACCGGTTTGACTGGATCAGGCAAAAGCACAACTCTTGATGCAGTGATAGATTATAATAATATGCATAATAATGGAGAAATCATTATTATTGGTAACCCGATAGAATACATTCATCCATCCAAGAAATGCCTGGTGAGGCACCGCGAAGTAGGTTCCGATGTAGAATCCTTTGCTGGAGGGATCATTCAGTCACTCAGGCAGGATCCCGATATGATAGTGATTGGAGAGATCAGGAATTCCACTGAAATAGCAGCAGCATTGGAAATTACGGATAGTGGTCATAAGACGTTTTCAACTTTACATACCAGTTCTGCGACCGATACTCTACATAGATTTATAGCTGAATTTCCGGCAAATGAGCAGGATAGAATACGGCACAGATTGGCTGATACAATTAGCATAGTAATCTCTCAAAGACTTATTCCCGGTAGAATGAAAGGACGTGTGATGGCAAGAGAAATTCTATCAGTAGATAGCTCTGTGAGAGCAGCTATTCACAATAATAATTTAGCTGAAATTTATCAAATGATGAATGAGGGTCAAGCGAGAGGGATGCTCACAATGGAACAGGATTTATTCCGATTATACAGGAAGGGTCACATCACAAAAGAAACTGCAGTGAATTATTCAAATAATAAAGTGAGAATTGCACAACTTATGCAGTACACTTAAGGTAAGGATATGGCAAAAAAATACCGGAAGTATTATTTTGGAATATTTGAAGATGGACCTATACTGAAGATAGCTCAGATAATAAATAGCAATGGACATCCGATTTTAATTGATATTAAAAAGACCGAGATGGAAAATTCAATTTATCATGATACCTCGCGAAATTATGACAATCAGCCTACTGAAGTGAATGCAAACGAACTGGGGGTAGATTCTCTTCCTGATATTAATCTTGAGGAAAGCGGTGACCTGGATTCAGTGATTTCTCCCCATGAACATTTATTGAGTGTATTCCCCTTAAATCAAGGTAGAATAGGTCTTAATGCTAATGATGAAAGACTGGCTGTAAATTATACGGATAGATCACTCCGCAGCTTATCAAGACGCGATCTGATTAAATTAAATTTAGTAAATTCAGATGAGATGCGTGATAAGGATGTGATGTGGGGGCTGGTTCCAACAGCCCAGGATCAAACTTGCATAATTATTCATAAAGGTGAGAATCGGCTATTCAGTTATCTTCAGAGATATAATAAAATTCAGAGTGAGCGGAAATATTTTTACAGCTTGATTGATAGTAATGATATCTCGTTGATCAATGCTGCAAGAATGAACTATGAATTTGATAAAGAAGATGATGTACTGGTAATTTATCTTGGATTTGATTATAAAAAAGGTATTTTGATGAAAGGCGATGAATTCGTTAAGAGCCTGCCGATTATAACAAGTTCAGAATCTCTTGATCTGGAGCGGGAGATTTGCTCAAGATTGGCTTTATATCAGGATGAGATGGAAATTCCCCATGTTGATAAAGTGATAGTTTGCGGTGAATATTGCCAGGACGTGATGCTGGAAGCAATTGCCGATACGTTTCCATCAACAGAAGTGGTAAGGTTCAAATTTAGTAATCTGCTATTTTCGGAAGAATTAGGGGATGATATTCCAGAAGAAGAGCTTGCTGCTAATGTGATACCTATATCACTTGCCTGCAAGATATTATTCAATAAATCATCAAATTTAATTCAGACAAATTTCCTTGAGAAAAGTGTAATTAAAAGCCAGAAACTGGTTCAATTCTCCTGGCATAGTTTTTTAATGTTAGCAATTCTGTTAGGGATAACTTTTACATTTACCAATAATATCCTGGAACTTCAGAATAAATTGAAAGTAATGGAAGTGCAGCTTGAGAACAAAAAAAATGAATATGAAAAAGCGAAATCTGAACATGATACCAATCCTAATATTGCAAATGATATCAGGCGTCTAACTACACAATTTGAGAAAATGAAGTCCCTCTATAGTAATAAAGCGATCTGGTCACAGATCCTGGAAAACTTAACCCAGGAATTTAATAAATATCCAGTAAGCTGGCTTTCTAATATTCAAGGGAATCAGGATGGGTTCACGATATCCGGGTCAACCACAAAGCGTGAGAATATTGTGAAAATCTGCAGCAGCTTTCCTGATGGAACAATAAAAAGTGTAATGTCAGCTGAATGGGAAAAGAGAACAATATGGAATTTTGAAATCCGATATAGTTATCTGCCGGCATTACCAATAGTGCAAAGCTGGGCGGAAAAGAAATCTCAGGATATAGTTGATAATACAAATCAGAAGATAAAAAAGCAGGTTAGCACAACTAAAAAAGCTAAAAACAACATGGACCCTGAATACATAAAATATCAACAAATAACTGATGAATATTACAGTTATCATCATGATGATATGATCATCCATGCTCAGGATTTTATTAAAAAATATCCTAAGAGTCCGCTGGTAGCAAATTGCAGATATTTAATAGGGGAGATTTATTATAGAAATGGAAAAATAAGCGAGGCAGAAAAGTTGTTTGATGAGGTATTGAAGGTGGAAAGCACTATGGAACCCTATGCATTATATCAACTTGCACAAATTTATTCAAAGACAGATCGACAATATCTGGCAATTGTGAATCTAAATTTAGTTACAAAGAAATTTCCAGGAAGCGAAGTGATCTCAAAAGCTAAAATATTATTCAATGAATTGGCGGCTTATCATGAATAATGCACTAAGAATAACTTTAATTGTTTTTGCTCTATTGATCCTGGTATTGGTAGCTGGCACATGGTATAAAAATCAAAACCAGAAGAAGGTTGCCATAATCAATCAACAGATAGTTGATCTGGATGGTAAGATCAAGAAAATTCAGGAGGAATATGCTCAGAGCATAGAATTGAGAAAAGAATTGGAAAGAGTAAAGGCTGAGGTAGATAAATTTGATAAATCAATTATAAGATATGATAGTCCTCCAGTTACTTATCAGTATTTGCTCAATATTCTTGATATGATGAAAGATAATATGATCTTCAATTTCAATTATGCAGGGCAGAAACAGTCTGAAGGAATGTTATTAAATTCCTACTTGATCAAGGGGACAGCGGGTCTCAATGATGTTTATCAGCTGGTTTCACATCTTGAAAAACAAAAGTCTATATATTATGTTTATAATCTGGCAATTACTGCACCCGAGATAACGGCTACGGATACAATTAACTATTCATTTATGTTAGATTCGATAAGTGAAAGTGCTGTTCCGCAAAAAGTAGATATGGAGTTGAAAAAGATTGATATAAATCGCAAAGTGGATAGATTATTTACTTGTGAATTGCTGGAAGAGAGACTTAATGCAGAAAAAGCGATTCGAATGCGCAATGAAGGTTTAATGGACTTAAGTAGTTTGAGCTTGATAGCCATCAGAGGGGATGAAGCTATTTTCAGTGACAGCCAGGGAATTTTACATGTTCTCGTTTCTGGAGATACCATTATGAACGGAATTCTTACAGAAGTTAATGAAGAAAGTGGAATTGTGAAATTCAATATGAATTTGGGTAAAGGCAAGAATGAAGAAAGGGTTTATAATATTGGAAGTGGAGGCAATAAATGATCAGGTCAAAAAAGACAGGGATAATAGTTTTATTTCTTATCCTGATAACTTTACAGCTTATCAGTAAGGATGTGAGCAGTGATACAATCTCTTTAAGCAGAAATACTACTATCAATGATGCCTTAACTACTATTGAAGTGATTTCCATCAGAACAGAAGGAAAAAAGATCTACAATCTGTCTTCTTCAAATTCTGCTATAGGAGTTCCAATAAAAAATACTAACTGGAAAGATGCACTTGAGATTATATGTAAAATCCATAATCTCACAATTGAAGAACGCGCTGGAACAATTATGATCAGTGATGCAGAAGCGAAATCTGAAGCAGAAAATGTGAACCTGAACAATAGGCAGGTAAAAATCAGTGCTTCTGTTCTGGAGATAAATAAGACTGTTGCTGAAAACATCGGAATAAACTGGTCAACTATCATTGATGGAGCAGTAAATTTTTCCGGTAGTTTAGCCTTTAAAGGAGCTTCAGCTGTTGGATCAGATCTATTTCAGGCTGCAGGAACAAGCACCACTGATTCTGGAGATCAGAGAATCCAGGTTGATGCACTAATGGCAATACTGGAAGAGAATCAGGATGGCAGGGTGTTAGCAAAACCCTCAATTAATGTTGATTCCGGTGAAAAAGGATATATTCAGGTTGGTAAGGATTTCTCCATTAAAACTGTTGATGATGCTGGAAATACTACTGATCAGTTTTTTTCCACGGGTGTAATTCTGGACGTTACTCCTACGATAATTAGTGACGAAGAAGGTAATGAAGCGATCAATATGAAGATTTCGGTTGAAAGATCTTCTGCTATCCCCGGTGAGGTTTCTACTGAAATCACTAAGAGTAGAGCAACCAGCTCTATTACTATGTATGATGGAGAAGAAACCACTATTGGTGGGTTATATGACAAAGATGAAACTACTTCACGTGGTGGTGTGCCGATCTTAAAAGATCTGCCCTGGTGGTTTCTGGGATTAAGATATCTTTTTGGTTATGAAATAAATAATGTTTCGGAAAAGGAACTTGTGATCATTATTAAAGCAGAGTTAATTGATTCAGTACTGATTAGAAGTGCAAAAGAGTAATATTATGAAATCTTATAAACTGCTGTTTAGTTTAATTTTGATTGTTTTATTTACTCTTTTAACCCTGGGAGGATGTGGTTCAGCCACTTCTCTTGATGATGTTGATTATCCTGTGGGTTTAAGTATAGAGAAACTTACTAATTTTAGTGTAGGACTTACCTGGATGTATGAACCTGCTGATGGTGATACATTATATTATCAGGTTGCAAGAAAAGTCGGTATAGATGAATGGGTAGAAAACTATATGATCCTTGATAGTGATGTTTATGAAGCAATTGATTATATACCCACAAGTGACAGTTTGGTGTATGCCTATAAAGTAAGATATTATGATCAATCTCTGGATACTGTTTCTCCCTATTCAGAAGTTATTGCCTATTTATCTGAATACACCTATCCTACAGATATGGAGATCAATCAGATTACTCAAGAGACTCTGGAGATTACCTGGATAGATCATTGTCAGGGCGAAGATGGTTACGTGATAGATAGAAAAGTAAATGAAGGTGAATGGGAAAATGGATATGTACTATTAGCTGCAGATAAGACCCAAATTAGTGACAATGTAAATTTATTTGATAATATTTCTTATCGTGTTTATGCCTATATTGGTACTTCTGAGACAAGTGATCTGACAAAAGAGCACTTTGCCACTTTGCAGCCTCCTTCAGGATTATCGAGCAATATCCCTGATTTAAATAAGATAAGATTGAATTGGCAGGATAACAGTGCTGGAGAAGATGGTTTTATCATTGATAAGATGACTGGGGATCAGGAATGGATAACTGATTATACTGTCGTTGACAGTAATATAACTACCTATATTGATGATAATATTTTACCTTGTGGTGTTCTAAAATATCGCATTAAAGCATATAAAGACCAGTTTGTATCAGAATATTCCAATATTGATACATTATATATTAACATGGAGTTAATTGGTTCGTATCCCACCCCGGGTACTGCTCTACAGGTTTTCATTCCGGTAAGTAACTATTACATCCCTGAATGGACAGCTTTTATTTCTGATGGCTATGAGGGATTGGCTATTGTAGATTGCAGCAATCCTTCCAGTCCATCTCCGATTAATACTTACCAGAATCTGTGGGGGGACAGGACATTGTCTGCTTTTGTCTCAGATAACTTTTTATATGTAGCAACTCAAAGTTTGGCAAATGCGGTGGGCGGTATTCAAAAGATTGATATCACAAATATTCAATCACCGATAATTTCAAATGTGACTGAAACTACTGGAATTCCCAAGGATTTATATGTTGAAGGTGACTTCGCTTATATGGCAGAAGGAAGCAATGGTGTAACTATTATGTATATTGCTTCATCATACCCGGCTGTTGTTTCAAATATTCCCCTAAGCGATGCCAGAAAAATATTTGTTTTACAGAAATACGGTAATGTGTATGCCTTTGTAGCGAATGGGCTAAATAATGGTATGGTTATTATTGATGTTACTGATCCTTACAATCCAGTACAGATTTCTGATCTGCCTTTTGAGGGATTAGCTAATGATATTTTCGTTGCAGATGATATTGCCTATCTCTCAAACGGTGAAAATGGACTCGAAATCATTGATATCAGCAGCTTAAATGCTCCTTATGTTATTAAAAATATCTCTACTGGTGGTTTTTCTAACGGAGTATTTGTCGAAAATAATTATGCTTATATATCAGATATTGAAATGGGATTTTATGTGATAGACTGCGTCAGCCCCGTCAATGCTTATATTCTTGGCAGTCTGGAAATGGAATCGGAACCTGCTTCTATACATATCGCTGGAAGTTACGCTTATATTACAGATAATGCGGGACTTAAAATTATTAAAATTAAACCATAAACAAAAATCCATTAGGAGGATATTATGAAAAAATGTCTATTATTCATTTTACTCATTGTCAGTTTTATGATGTTTGCTGATACTGAAATCCCTGCGGGACCAGTCAGCGGCAACTGGAACCTGGTTGGTAGCCCTTACAACATTAACGGAGAAATCCAAATTGAAGTGGGAACTTCTTTAACCATCGATGCCGGTGTAACTGTCAATTTTACCGGTCATTACAAATTTATTGTTCTTGGTCAGATTCTGGCTGTAGGAACTAATGGAAATGAGATAATTTTCACTGCAGATAACGATGTTACTGGTTGGAGCGGTTTTAGATTTTTAAATACTACAACTACCGGACAACCAGAATCTCAATTGATTTATTGCAATATTGAGTATGGTAGGGCAACCGGTGTCTCTCCAAATTATCAAGGTGGAGCATTATACTGCCTTAATTCCTCTGAATTACTGATTCAGTATTGTTCTTTTTCAGATAATAGTGCTACTACTGGTGGAACTATGTATCTTCAAAATTCTGATATAGAGATGAATTTTGTAGAGATAACAGGTGGTGATGCCACTGGTGCTGGTGGTGGTATCTATTTAAATAGCTCAGATATTATCCTGACAGATGCTGAAATTACCGGAAATACTGCTGTTTATGATGGTGGTGGTATAAATTGTTTTGCTTCTGATCCTGTTTTAACCCGCGTTCTTATCGCAGGAAACACTACTGAATGGAATGGAGGTGGTATTTCTGTATTTAATAATTCCTCTCCTACATTCACAAAGCTTACTTTAGCGCAGAATCAGTCTAATCAAAATGGCTCCGCTATTGCCTGTCTGTATGGTTCTGTCATCAATATGGTTAATTCCATTGTCTGGAATAATACCTATAATGCTATATATGTTGAACAGGGTACTACATGCAATATCACATATTCTGATCTCGCTACTGGCTCTGGTCAAAGTTATTATGGAACTGGATGCATTACTGCTAATCCACTATTTACTAATCCTGCTATTGGTGATTATTCCCTTTCCTGGTATAATGTGCCTACTCATGATGAAACCATGTCACCATGTATAGATAGCGGTGATCCTGATGGTGATCTTGATCCTGACGGTACTATTGCTGATATGGGTGCAGTTTTTTATATTCAAACTGGTATCCAGGGTATTGTCACTTTGATCGAAGGCAACGGAGCAGTGGAAGATGTGGTAATAACTGCTACTTTGTTAGCGCCCCCAAACACTGAATATGTTGCAAATCCTAATGCTGATGGCAATTATATGTTGAGCATTCCTTCTGGTTCTTATGAAGTTGTAGCTGTCTTGGCAGGTTACAGCACAGAAACTATTGAATTAGTGGAAGTTGCCGCTGAACTGGTGACTTTGGATATCGAACTAACAATTCCACCTCCAGGAGAAATTGTGGGTGTGGTTACTGTGGAAGGGATTGGAGACCCTTCAACTGTTTTGATTCAAACTGGTGCTTATTCTACCTATCCTTATGCCGTATTGGATATCTTTACTCACGAAATACTCTATTATGAATATACATTGAGTTTAAGTCCTGGCGTATATACTACTTTAACCGCTTCCCTGGCTGGGTATGTAACTCAAACTGAGGAAAACGTGGTTGTGGTTTCTGGACAGCAGACACTAGGCATGGATTTTTATCTGCCTTTGGTCACCAATGACGGTACTATTTCAGGAACTGTTCAATTGATAGGTGCTGGAGCCGGAAATGTAGAAGATGTGATTATTACTACCGGAGGTGAAACTCTTTCTCCTGCCGCTGATGGTACTTATGAAATTACGTTAGAAAATGGGGTATATGATGTTACTGCCTCTCTGGATGGTTATTCTCAGCTTGTCCACCGAGATATTGATGTAATCGCTTTCCAGAATACTCCTAATATCGATTTTGATCTTATTTCTGGCTGGGAGCAGATTGATGGTACACTGTATAACATGGTTATTTATGCTACTATAACCTATGATGGCGGATTCCTTACCAATGAAGGCAGTAATCAGTTAGCAGCATTTGGCTATGATGAAACTGGCACTATTGAACAGTGCCGCGGAACTGCTACCTGGATTGAAGGTAGCTATAGTTTTTGGGATAATTTCTTCCCTTTGGATGGCTTCTGGTATATAACAATCGTAAGTGATGATAATAGTGGAACTGAGCCGCTCTGGTTTGATTTTTATAATTCAGAAACAGGATCCATTGATGAATGTAATGAGAATATCTTTTTTGTAGATGGGGTCTATGATATCGGATATAACCTTACGATTGATTCTCCTCTTACCAATGTCACTTATGACCTGGTAGCAGGCTGGAACTGGGTTTCTTTCAATAGAATTCCGGATGATCCCTCTGTGTCAGAGGTATTTGATGTCCTTGATGATGTTCCAGATATTTTCTATGTGAAAAATCAGGTTGCTTTCGCTCAGTATGATATTCCCAGTACCATGTGGGTTGGTGGATTAAACAATATTGGCTGGGATACGGGCTACAAAATCCAGATGCACAATGATTATGATGATTTCACATTTTCTGGTCAAATGATAAATACTATCACGCATGCAATCAATATTCAGGAGGGCTGGAACTGGATTAGTTATATTCCAGAAACATCTTTGCCAATTGCTGAAGCTTTGCAGAGTATTTCTATCTCTGATAGTACCTGCCTTAAAACTCAGTCTAAATCTGCTGTTTATTTCGGTTCCTGGATTGGTGATCTGGAATATATGGAAGCTGGAAAAGCATATTTACTTAGCTGGCCCATAGAACCTCCTACAGAAGGCTTATTTCTGGTGTATCCTCCTGATACTGAAGAAGTGCGTTCTGCAATAGATGTTCAGCCTATATCTAATCTGGCAAACTGGCAGCCAGTTACTGGTAATAAATCAAACATGATCCTTATGGCTCAGGTTAGCGATAATGGAATTAAAATCGACAATGATGCTCAATATTCAGTTGGAGTATTCGATAATAATGGTAATTGCCGCAGCATTGGAAAACTTGAAGGGGATTTCTGGTATTTCACGATCACAGGCGACGAAACAGAACTACTGGAATTCAGAATCTATGACAATGCTGCCAAAAACACTGTAGTTTCAATCCAATCTATCAGATTCGAAGCTGACACCATGGTTGGAAATCCAAATCGCCTGTTTGAAATTGATTTCCAGACTGGAAATGTACCCGTTAATTCAATGCAGCTCATTCTTAAAGGGAATTATCCTAACCCCTTCAATCCTACTACGGTAATAAACTATAATATCCCTGAAGCCGGACTGGTTAATCTCGCTATTTATAATGTGAAAGGACAGTTAGTGGAAACTCTGGTTAGCTCACATCAGGATTCTGGGGAATATAATATCAATTGGAGTGCAGACGAACAAAGTTCTGGGATATATTTCTATAAATTGCAGTGGGGCGGCAATCAAATCACCCGTAAGTGCATTTTAATGAAGTAAATAGATTTTTAGAATATGACCCCGGATTATATCCGGGGTCTTTTTGCTTAGGAGAGTTGTTTTGAAGTATCATATATTTGTCCTGCTTGTTATTTGTTCTCTGGCTCTATATGCTGATCCACCTGTTTGGGAACCCATAACCGGGACAGAATTTTCTATGATCCTTTTTGCCCGTATTGCTTATAATGAAACTTATCTAACTAATAATAACCAGCATATTGTAGCTGCCTTTGGTCCTGGTGGCGATGAAGATTGCCGCTGTATTGCCGACTGGCAGGATTATGATCCCTATGGTTTCTGGTGTTTTAATATTGTGGGCAATACCGATGGTGAGATGATCACATTTAAATTTTATAACAGTATCACTGATAATATCTATGAATGCCCGCAGATTTATGAATTTCTGGATAATGCAAATATTGGTTCTCCATCATCTCCAGACGAATTGATTTTTTATTCTTCCTCAGAACAAAATAGTGAACTCTCATTATATAATTCAACAAAGCTTAATATTTATCCTAATCCATTCAATCCTGACACAAATATCAATTTTAACCTGAAAGAAGCTCAAAAGGTAAACCTATCTATTTATAATTTGAAAGGACAAAGAATAATCAATCTGATCAACGGTATGCTACCTGAAGGAACTCACAGAGTAGTTTGGAATGGAATTGATCAACTTGATCACAAAGTTAGTTCGGGGATATATCTTATTAAGCTTTCACTTCCATACACGATCATCACACAGAAAACTCTATTATTGAAATAATCCACCCTAACTAAGCAGGAACGGTACTCCGTCAAAACTCCTGGCGACCGTTATACTCAACCCCTGTCGTCTGCTAATCTTTTTCCAGAAACTCCATTATCTGTTGCCTGATCTCATCTCTCACCCTGCGGGTTTGCTGAAGTATTTCTGACTCAGTGCCTTTAAATGAAGATGGGTCTTTAAAACTCCAGTGTATCATGTCATCTATTACCAGTCCAGAGAAAATCGGACAGCGTTCAGCAGAGGTTTTATCACATAATGTGATCAGAGATGAATATGATCTGCCTTCTCTAAAATATTTGAATACACTGTTACACTCATTACCGGATATATCTATCCCGATCTCCTGCATCACCTTAACGACATTAGGATTAAGTTTGTTAGGTTCAAGACCAGCACTTTCGGCAATAAATCTATCTCCGCCCAGTGAATTGCAAAAAGCTTCTGCCATTTGACTCCGCGCAGAATTATGTATGCAAACGAAAAGAACTTTCTTCTTCATAATTACCTCCGTAACATCAATATCAATTCTACAAATTTATTCCTGCAAATTGTACATCAGTAAAAACAATCGGTAGAGAGGCTAAACTCTATAAGACCTATAGGTCATATAAGTCCTATAGGTCTTATAAAAATAGAACTAAATCGCCACATGCACATTATCGACCAGAATCGAGGGCATCCAGTTTGATCCAGTGCAATGGAGTGTATCTTCCACAGCATCAATTTTCTTGAGCATTTTATAGATATTACCTGAAACCATACCTTCTTTGAGTCTGCCAATGATTTTGCCATTCTCCACATATAAACCCGGAGAAACTCCTAAAGAAAAATCTCCATTAGGCAGGTTACCACTATGCGCACCCAGCATGCTTTCCAGGATAACTCCCCGTTCCATGCTCTGCACCATCTCAGTAAAAGATGTATGTCCTGGCTGCATTCTCAAATTATGCAGTACAGGGGCAGGAAGAGAGGTCATTGAACCACGTATCCCATGACCTGTAGGTCTTTCATTTAATTTTTGGGCATAATTGAGATCATTGAATCTTTTCTCAAATACTCCATTTTTAATGATATTATGCCGATGACATACCACTCCTTCATCATCAAAGGGACGGCAACCGGGATATTGCTCATCCAGAGGGTCAGTGAAAAGTGCTAGTTTCTCATCAAATATCCGTATTCCAAGTTTCTCGGCAATAGGCGTGACTTTATCGTAATAACTCTGTGAACTGGCTCCCAGGGCGAGACGCCAGGTGAGAGCATACATGGTCATTGGAGTAAATAATACCTGCATCTCTCCACCTGCTGGT
Source organism: Candidatus Stygibacter frigidus (assembly GCA_030765325.1). Lineage (GTDB taxonomy): Bacteria > Cloacimonadota > Cloacimonadia > Cloacimonadales > TCS61 > Stygibacter > Stygibacter frigidus. The sequence continues at coordinate 13,390 of JAVCCT010000055.1, forward strand.
TGCACAATATTTTTCCCTGCTTCATATCTGGCGATCATCCTGTCCAGAATATCATGATCAAGTGACCTGAAAGCTTTATCTATTATGCAATAGCTGATCCCTGATGCACTGCCGGGATATACGAGGGTAAAATACATATAATATGAGCTGCTCTGATGCGTCAAATCCGTGCCATTGGTATTGATGACTTCAATACTGCTGATGTCCTTTCCAGCATATGTTTCTGATTCAGCATCAGTTTTCTGCTTGATATAATCACTCACTTTCTTACATTCATCAGCTATCAGATCAGCATTTACACTCTCGATATCAGATTTATAACTCTCCAGACTCTCCACCAGGGGACTGTGAGGAAATTGATATTCCGCTTTTACTCCACCCAGCATGGAATTTTCAGCATTCTTAATAAGTTCATCATTGGAATGAAGATTTCTGGTATAGGCAAAACCAAGCATTTTATCTCTGATCGCCCTCATGCTGACAGCTGACTGGATATTATTATCTATATTCTGTAAAGCAGCACTTTGAAACTGGATCGAAGTGGATTCTTCCTTACTCCGGAAAATCTCTACCTGGTCAAATTTCTCTTTTGCAGATTGTAATATATCTTTCATTAATTACCTCCGATCACAAGATTTTTCACTATAATTTGCGGTCCACCAAAGCAGGAGCGGATATTAGTTTGTCCTTTACCACAACCTCCGCGTTTGGTGAATTGCAGATCATCACCTATGGCGGAGATATTCTGCAATGTTTCATAAAGATTACCTGATACATTGATATCACGCACCATTTTACCCAGTTTACCGTCTTTCACTTCATAACCATATTGAGCTCCAAAGGTAAAATTATCTCCAGAAGTTTGACCACCTTTGGGATCGCATAGGTAAATGCCGTCTCCAAGCTTGTGCAATAACTCTTCAAAACTATCTTCACCCTTATCAATATAGATTGTTCCCATTCTTATAATTGGTGCAAATCTGAAATCTTCGGCGATATTATGACCACTCACCGGCTCATCAAAATCTACTGCTGTCCGGCGAGAATGAAGTCTGCCTGTTAATATTCCCTCTTTCATTAATTGTACTTTTCTCACTGCCACGCCTTCATCATCATATTTATAAAAGCCCAAAAGCCCTTCCTGGGTAGCATCATCTATTATGTTTACCAGATTTGAACCGAGTTTATTGCCTATTTCCATTTTTTCCCGCAAGGCTGGTAGCGATTCTATCAAGTCCGCCTCAGAAAAATGTCCAAATGCCTCATGCGTAAATACTCCCGTCATCATATGATTAAGGATGCAGTTGTATTTGCCACCTTTGATTGGTTCTGCTTCCAGCAGATCAACCGCTATGCCTGCCCGTTTGGCAAAATTATCTTCCTGACCACGTACACTCTGAAATCCATCACTCCCGCCAGCTGAAATCCGCACATTCTGGATCACATTACCACTTTTGCTTTTAATATCTCCTGATAATACCGTAGTTACCAGTTCCTCAAATATCTCGCTGCCTTCACTATTTACAAAGTACTTTTCCCTGATAATATCTGCATAACTAAGATCGACATTGATTATTTTCTCTTGCTGAAGTGGTATTTTCACATATTTTTTCATCAAGGATATCTTTTCATCCATGCTCACTTCTCGTGGATCCTCTGCTAAAAGAGGCTTAAATTTATCTTGCACCACTTCAATTGCTGCCAGATTCACAGATTTATTACGATATTTTCCCATCACAACTGCACTCTCAAGTGCCGATTTTATGGCTTTATCAGCATCATTTAAAGAAGTAAAAGCTACTGCTGACATGCCCCCTCCCTTTAATACACGGATTACGTAACCATCTGTGCTGCTGCTGGTTACTGATGTCAATTCCTCATTATTAAAATGCAGGGCATTATCATAACGCATTTCATAACGTATATCGCAGTACTCAGCATCCACTTTCTGTAACAAAGTTTTTAATTTCTCAATCATAACTGCTCCTGTAATATTAACTCGATACCTGCTAAATTTTACTTATTAGAATAATATAGTCAATTTAATTCTTGATTTATATCAATTTCCACGCGAATTATAAAAAAAAGAGTAACCGGGTTATAGATCCTAAGATCTCCGGTTACTCCGATTCTGCATCGACACACTCGACAAAATTACCTCCGAGTATAACGTGTTCGACGCTTATTCCAGATGTATAATAAACTACTCTTTTTCACTGTTCCCCCTGTTTCCCTACTACAAATCTTGCTTTCCGTTCATTCCACTGCTTCACAAATCCCCTTTTCTTCATTTCTCTGTCCCCCAGTTCTTATTTTTACTTATTACTATTGCAAATACAGTACCAACCTGAAAAAGAATAATAAATTAAAAATGAATAGTGTGTCTAATTAACTAAAATATAACACTTTAGATATTGCAAGATAATCCCATCTACTCGCTGAATCAAAACCATTCACCTTATCATAATGATAAATATCACATCTTGCCTTATCATTATGATAATAAAGGGCATGCCTTGCTTCAACTATTTCTATATTATCATCATAATATAATCTATATCAAACGTAATATGCTCCAAAAAAAATAAAATAAAATCTAAATGACCCAGAACCGCAATTTCAACCGATAATTCCTGACGTTTCCCTAAAAATTACCTTAATATACTCTGATAACACCCATCATGGCCATAAGGTCACCTTTTAGCTGGAAAATGGAGAAATAGAACAGAATTACTATGATTTAAAAGATGAAAATGATGATATTATTCCGAGGAGGAGAAAATTGGCTAAAATGGGCTTTGCGAATTTGATGGTAAACTCTGGATATTGGATTATGAAGTAGCCCTTCATTCAATGACAACATAAGCATCACATCATAAATATCTGTTACTTTTAACGTGTCTTTGATAATTTTGTTGTACATCTGTCGTCACCATCCGGGAGGTCTATCGACCATCCAGAAGTCAACTTAGCCCTGTTCAATATCTCCCATCTGAAACCTTCTGGATGGTCGGAGACCTCCTGAATGGTTGACCCTTTTTCATATATATTATCTCCATTAGCTCCAGTTATTTAGACCTGTTAGAATTGATATAAACAGGGGGATGCGAGTATATCTTAAGCAGTATGTTTCCCGTCATAACAGCAGGTCTTGGTATATCCATGATCTTCAGGATCGTAGGTGCCACGTCAGCAAGTTTCCCGCTGGCTACCTGATAATCCTTCTGCTCAGTAAGTGATATTATTATTGGTACGGGATTAGTGCTGTGTTGCGTGAGAATTTCACCCTCATCATTCAGCATCTGGTCTGCATTGCCATGATCAGCAATGAGGATGATATTATACTCATGCTCACGGGCAGAGGTAAGCACTTCTGCCAGGCATTTATCAATAGCTTGCAGAGCTTTTACTGTGGCGCTGAAGACTCCGGTGTGACCCACCATGTCAGGATTAGCAAAATTAGTAATGATCAGATCATATTTATCCAGCGAGAGAGCTTTTACCAGTTCATCTTTAACTTCAAAAGCGCTCATTTCAGGTTTCAGGTCATAGGTGGCTACCTTAGGGGAAGGGATCAGTATCCTGTCTTCACCGGGGAATGATTTTTCCAAGCCACCATTGAAAAAGAAAGTTACATGAGAATATTTTTCTGTTTCTGCCAGATGCAATTGCTGGAGTCCACGTTTGCTGATAACTTCTGCCAGAGTATCTGAGCGGTCATCTGGTGGGAAGGCAACTTCTACAAGACCTTTGAATTTAATATCATATTCGCTGAAGGTGATAAATTTGAGGTTAGAGAATCTTCTGGCTGGGAAGGCATCAAAATCAGCGAAGATAAAGCTGCGGGTAAGTTCCCGGGCCCGATCAGCTCTGAAATTGAAGAATATCAGGCTGTCATTTTCTTTAACGCAAGCAATTGGTTTGCCATTTTCCCTGAGCACTGATGGCAGCATAAATTCATCTGTTACCTCATTTTTATAGCTATCTGAAATTGCTTCTGCTGCGCTATTATATTGCTTGCCTTTGCCATTCACGAGTGCTTCATATTCCTTCTGAATGCGGTCATAGTTATTATCACGATCCATGGCATAATATCTTCCTGAGATAGTGGCAATTTTGCCAATGCCAAGCTCTTTAAGTTTTTTTTCTGTGGCTGCCAGATAGTCCTTTCCACTGTGGGGCAGGGTGTCTCTGCCATCCATGATGGCATGCAGGAAGACATTTTTGACCCCGTGATCCTGTGCCATTTTGATAATATGCCAGATATGCTCATAATTGCTATGGACATTTCCATCTGAAAGCAGACCGATCAGGTGAAGATCGCTATTATACTCTATTACGTGTTTTATCCCGTTCAGGATAGCTTCATTTTGATAGAAACTGGCATCTTCAATACTTTTATCGATCTTAAGATTTTGCTGACAGATGATCCTGCCAGCGCCAATATTCAAATGTCCCACTTCAGAATTGCCCATGATACCTGAAGGTAAGCCAACCATATCGCCACTTGCTATAAGCTGATTGTGAGGGTTACTATTGAGGAATTTATCATACACAGGCATCTTTGCAGCCTTGATCGCATTACCATAACTGCTTTTATTGATGCCAAATCCATCGAGTATCAGTAATAAAACTTTTTTATTTTTCATAATTTACCTTACCTTGTATCCATAGATATATTATCACAGGATTACATCGGGCAATTTCCGGATGACAGGTTATGGTGTCAAAGGAAATCCCTATGCTTTTGACGCCAGGCTCTGGTAGGGGCAGACCTGTGTGTCTGCCCAGAATTGGCTGCACAATTTTATGAAAGAGGGCAGACACTTGGGTCTGCCCCTACAAGTCAGTCTATCAGGCATTGTAATGATGTGAAAAATTGGAGGATGCCCGATTAATAAAGAAAGTTGACTAAAGAAGTGGTGTTTTGAAAATGACAGGGACAAAAACAGGCAAGGATGATAAAGATGAAAAAGATATTTATATTGTTATTATTAGCATTAGTACTCTTTTCGGGATGTACTAAACAAAAGAAAGCTAATGCATCAGGCAAAGTAGAAGTAGTTTTCTGGCATGCTATGGGTGGACCTTTGGGTGATGCACTGGCAAAATTGATCGATGAATTTAATGATACCCATGCAGATATTCACATAACTGGCATTGCTATGGGTAATTATACAGCTCTTTCGCAAAAGATCATGGCTGCTGTGCAGACCGGTAATCAGCCGGATATCAGTCAGGTTTATGAATCCTGGACTTCTAACATGATGGAAGGAGATGTATTGCGCCCCGTGGCAGACTTTATTGCTGAAGATGATAGTTTTGGTGATGAGGATCTGGCAGATTTTTATCCCGTATTTATCAAATGCAATACAATCGATGGTCAGCTTGTGAGCTTTCCTTTCAATAAATCAGTAAGGGTGATGTATTATAATAAGGACATTCTCTTTCAGAATAATATGGATCCTAATAAGCCACCCAAAAACTGGTCAGAATTCCGCGATATGTGCAAACAGCTGACGGTTGATGTTGATGGAGATGGGGTACCAGACAGATATGGTACAACGCTCAAGATCAATGCCTGGCAATTTGAAAACCTGCTCTTGCAAGCTGGTGGTGAGATCATGGACGAGACAAGCACTAAACCGCTTTTTAATAGTAATGCCGGGGTGGATGCACTCAAGTATTTAACCGGTATTTTAAATGAAGATAAGACGGCTTATCTGTCACCGGGATATGATGGGCAGAATGACTTCCTGGCAAGCAAAGTGGTGTTTTATGAAGATTCCAGTGTATCAATTGCCTATATGAGGAATATCGGAATTGATTTTAACCTGGGGATAAGCTCAGTTCCTATCAAGGATACGCGCAGAAATCTGATCAGCGGTACAAATGTGGCAATATTCAAATCAGATGATAAGCGCGTGGAATGGGCTGCCTGGGAATTTGTTAAATGGTTCACCTCTCCAGAGATAACTGCCGAGTGGAGTGAATACACATATTATATGCCAGTGCGGAGAAGTGCATTTCAGCAGCCAAATATCAAAAAAAGGCTGTTGACCAATCCGGAGATCAAGTCCGTGTATGATCAACTGGAATATGCCACCTATGAACCTCAGATATCTGAGTGGTTTGAAACCCGTAAGTATATAGAAGATCAGGTGATTGAAAAGGTGCTAAGGGGTACCAGCTCTCCTAAAGCTGCGCTTGATAAAGCTGCCAAAAAGTTAACAGACATGTTGGCAAAAAATAAATAATATCACTTTTAAGGAGGTGAGGAATGTTTGGTCATCAGAGGATTGAACATTCGGGCTTAACCGAATTATTATATAATACTCAGAATAAGAAAATAATGGAGATATTATGAATATAAAGATAAAATTCCCGGATGGGAATATCAAAGAATACCCGCAAGGGATAAGTGCTCTGGAAATTGCTGAAGGCATTTCTCAGGGTTTGGCAGATCAAACTGTGGCTGCCAGGGTTAATGGCAAACTGGTGGATGTGAATAAACCCATCTTAGAAGATGCCAGCCTGGAGCTACTTAAGTTTGATAGTGAAGAAGGGCAGGAAGTATATTGGCACTCAACTGCACATTTGATGGCACAAGCAGTGCAGCAGCTTTTTCCTGATGTGAAAGTGACGATTGGTCCTGCTATAGAAAGCGGTTTCTATTATGACTTTGATAAACCGGTTCCCTTCACTGACGAAGACCTGGTTGCTATTGAAGAGCGTATGAGAGAACTGGCAAAGCAGAATCTGGAATATACGCGTAAAGAAGTATCCCGCGATGAAGCAATGGAGCTTTTCAAGGCGATGGGAGAAACTTATAAGCTGGAGATTTTGGCAGAAATCCCTGAAGACGAAACTTTGTCTCTTTATCAGCAGGGAGAATTCGTTGATCTTTGCAGGGGACCGCATATAATTCACACAGGCAAGATCAAATCTATCAAATTGCTGAAAACTTCCGGTGCCTATTGGCGTGGAGACAGCAGGAACAAAATGCTGCAGCGTATCTATGGCATAAGTTTCCCTTCCAAAAAGCTGCTTAAAAAGCATCTTAATGATCTGGAAGAAGCGAAGAAACGTGATCATAGACGCATCGGTATTGACCTTGATCTCTATTCTATTTCAGATGATATTGGGGCTGGACTGGTGCTTTGGCATCCTAATGGCGCTATGATCAGGAATATAATCGAAGATTTCTGGAAGAAAGAACATTTGAAAGCAGGATACAAGCTGGTTTATACTCCGCATATTGGTAAGAAACAGCTCTGGGAAACCAGTGGGCATCTGGATTTCTATGAAGAAAGCATGTTCGCTCCCATTGATGTAGAAGGTCAGGAATATTACCTGAAGCCTATGAACTGTCCTTTCCATATTGCTATATATAATTCTCAAAGACGCAGTTACAGAGAATTACCACTGCGACTGGCAGAACTGGGGACTGTGTATAGATATGAGAAATCCGGGGCTTTGCATGGTTTGATGCGGGTGCGGGGATTCACACAGGATGACGCTCATCTTATCTGTACAGAAGATCAGGTGGAGAAGGAAGTTGAAAAGCTGATCAAGTTTTCATTTATGATGCTGGATTCCTTTGGGTTTGAAAATTATCAGGTGTATTTGAGCACCAAGCCGGAAAAGGCTGTTGGTGAAGATAAAGACTGGCAGATAGCAACTGATTCACTGGAAAAAGCTCTTAACAAACAGAATATAGATTACTCAGTGGATGAGGGTGGCGGAGCATTTTATGGTCCTAAGATAGATATCAAGATCAAAGATGCCCTGAACCGCAGTTGGCAGTGTACAACCATACAATTTGACTTCAATCTGCCTGCCAGGTTTAATATGGAATATGTTGGCACAGATAATACTCCACATCGTCCATTTGTGTTGCACAGAGCCCTGCTGGGTTCAGTGGAGCGCTTCTTTGGTACGCTGATTGAATATCATGGTGGTAATTTCCCGCTCTGGTTATGTCCCGTGCAGGTGAAGGTATTACCCATTTCAGATCATTTCATCGAATATGCTCAGAAGATAGAGAGTGAGATGCTGCAGCAGGAAATCCGGGCGGAAGTGGATTATCGCAATGAAAAGATCGGATTTAAGATCAGAGCTGCTGAATTGCAGAAGATACCCTATATGTTCATTGTCGGAGCTAAAGAAGTGGAAAATCAGCAGGTTTCTGTGCGCAGGCATACAGAAGGTGATTTGGGTTCTTATGATGTTTCTGGAGCAGTAAAACTCCTGAAAGAAGAATTAAAGAAAAAATAAGATGATAAACAATAACCCTGGAGTATCTCCCGGGTTTACTTTTTGGGAAAAATAATGAATATACAGGAAACGATCAGACAGGAATTAAATCGTGAAGCTGACGCTGTCAAAAGGGCAGCCAAAAGCATTGGTGCAGAAGCAGAAAAAGCTGTGGATATTATCTATAATTGTACCGGGAAAATAGTGGTTACCGGCATGGGTAAAACAGGAATAATAGCCAGAAAGATTGCTGCCACATTGGCGAGTACCGGTACAACAGCAATATATCTTCACCCGGCTGAAGGCATTCATGGTGATCTGGGTATGGTGCAAAAAGGTGATGTTGTGATTGCCATTTCATATAGCGGGAATACCAGTGAAGTTATTCAGATAATTCCCTATCTGCATTTTAATAAAATCCCTATTATTGCTATCACGGGAAATCTTGATTCTGAGCTGGCAAAAAACTCTCAGGTAGTGCTCGATGGATCTGTACCTGCGGATTATGAACCTTTTGGACTGGTGCCCACTTGCAGTACTACAGTTGCCCTGGCATTGGGCGATGCTTTGGCAGTAGCGCTTCTTCGTAAACGAAATTTCAATGAAGAGGATTTTGCCCGTTTTCATCCCGGGGGAACAATAGGCAGAAAATTGCTGCTGAAAACAGCTGACCTTATGCATCAGGGAGAAGATGTTCCTATTGTAGATTCACAAGCAGGACTGGATAAAGTTGTTCTGGAAATGACCAGTAAAAAGCTGGGCTGCACCTGCGTTATTGATGATAAAGGCAGGCTTTGCGGAATAGTGACAGATGGTGACCTTAGAAGGCTGATCAGCAAGGGTGTGAAAGAGCTGAAACAGATTGCAGCAGAATTCATGACACCTAGCCCGGCTACGATCAGTTCAGAAAAACTTGCCGTTGATGCTCTCTATCTGATGGAAGAGAAAAAGATCACAGTGTTGCCGGTAGTAGATGGATCACTTGTTCCCGTAGGAATTATCCACATGCATGACCTTATCCAGGCAGGAGTAGTAGGGTAATCGTTGTAACCGGAGCATCCTTGCTCTGGGTAGGGGTAGGGGAAGGGTAATGTAAAATGTAAAATGTAAAATGTAAAATAAAATGTAAGAATTATTAGCAACGAACAAAACGAACAAAACGAACTAAAAACAGCATTATTTTGCATTAGATCATTAATTGATTGTATAAAAACCTTAGAGAGGAGGAAGTTTGGATATAATCTATAAAGACAAATATTATAGAATAAAACAGGCATGCATTGAAGTTCGAAAAGTTCTTGGGAATGGATTTCTGGAAAAGATTTATGAAAATGCATTAGTTGTTGAATTAGAGAAATCAGGATTCCTTGTTGAAACCCAAAAGAGATTAACCGTTAATTACAAAGGTCATGTAATTGGTGATTACATTGCAGACATCGTTGTTGATAACATTATAATAATTGAGCTAAAAGCAGTTAATGAGATAATTGATTTACACAAAGCACAACTACTTAATAATTTGACAATCACAGGATACAAGCTGGGTATTTTGATAAATTTTCCTAACAATAAAGCCGGATTTAATATAGAAAGAATACCAAATCTAAGACTAATAAATACTTAACAAGTTCACAAAATCAGATAAGAATAACTCCTAAATTGGGTTTCTTACATTAAAAAGTTCGTTTTGTTCGTTTTGTTCGTTGCTAAAACCTCTTCTTCTTCAATCTGTTACTTCATAATCTATCACCCTTCGTTCATAGCGTACTTCGCCCAGAAAATCTTTTACTTTTTGATGAGCTGGATGTTTTTGATAAATGTCTAAAGCCGTTTGATCTTCAAAAAGCATTGATAAGGCAAGATCACTGCGATCATTACCCTTTCTCATATTAATCCCGATCTTGATATCAATAATACCTTCAATTTCAGTTGCCATCTCATTTAGCATTTGCTGAGCAGTTTGCAGGTTCTGCTTCTTATCACCTTCTTTGGTCAATTCCAGAAATCTCCATAATACTATGTGCCTGATCATATAGCGCTTCACACGAAAAATTCTACCAGCCGCTGTTCACAACTGATCTTATCCATAAATTCATAAGCTTTTCTTACTGCTCGATGATTGTCAAATATCTCTATCGCTTCCCAGGAAGTGAATTCTACAAAAATAGAAAAATCTGAACTCCAATCTAATCTGTTCTGATTTATTCCAGTTTCAAGCCTGGTTATCTGAGGAATGATGTTTTTGAGATTATCAAAGGCTTCCGCTGCCCACAACTGATTAGTGGATAGTGCATTTCCGCAGGCTTCTGGTTTTAATCTATACAACACAATTTTTCTCGTCATTATGTCTCCTTGCAATATTGAGAAATCACAATTACGGATAATAAGTCAATATCTTTCCCGTAAAATTTATCATTACCTCGAAGTTAAAATGTTCACTGACTTAAAAAATGCCCTGGATGGGCATTACAATAATAGCCATGGGTTTCAACCTATGGTTTCAAAATTATATGAAGTCCCCACCCATCCCGTTTTCGGCTTCGCCGAAAACGGGATGGGTGTGTTTTTTATAAATCCCATGGGTTGAAACCCATGGCTAGTTTAGTGTAACCCTTGCGGGTAAAGAAAAAATTCATGAAATATTAACCTGTAAAACACAATTTAACAGTATAATAACCTGATATTATCTTAAAAAAAGGAAATGCCAGCTTTCAAGTAAAATATTCATAATTCATGTTTTATCTGTCAAGTTTTCGTCACACCAATCACTTCTCACTATCAAACAACTAACCTTCCGTAATCATCAATAGCCTCATTCTATTACTACAACACTATCAGTCAGATTGCTCATAATGTTACCATTGTATTGAAAATTATCTATACCAATAATCGTCTCACCAACACTTAAGGCGGTAAAATTAAAGAACGCAAGTGGTCCTTCACCTATAATTGGCTCTACATTTGCCATAGCTATCATTATCACACCTGGTTCAGGTTCGTTTACTGCATACATCATATTACCAGCTAAGGTGTTATATAAAGAAGCACTATTATAATCAAGATAATTAATATCATAGCTTATAGTGCACGAATAGCTACAAACTGACAAAGATGAATCTATTAAAGTTGTAGTGAGTGCAATATCAAAATAAGCTCCATTATTAACGGTGATGCTTTCCAGAGTAATAACAGGATTTATAGGATCAACAACGTTGACTAAGACTACATCAGAAACGGTAGAAGAGTTATTACCATCATCTACTATGAAAGTAACTGTTTCAGTACCAGTCCAGTCATCTGGAGCACTCATCTCTACTATCAATCCTGTAATAGTAATAACTATCTGAGTATTTCCAATGACCGTTAGTGTGAGAACATCATTATCTTCATCATTAACATAAACAGAAAAATCTTCAGTTAGCGTTTCGTTTAATATGAAACTGAAATGCCCAGGTAATTCTATAGAGGGGAGATGGTTAACATCATTGGGATTACCTGTATTGGTGGATTCCGAGCAGCCAGTCAATAGCAGAAAGATTCCAATAAATATAATAACAGTAATCTTTTTCATAGAATTCTCCTTCATCTAATATACTTATTAACTGTATTTACTTCTTTTACAGTCCAGTTTTTATTTTAATAAATAAAATTATACTGTCAATATTTATTTTTTGATGTTCGAGACGGGGAGAGAGAGACTGTTCAGTCTTTATGGTTAATTTATCCCTGATGGGGATTCACTATAATAGTTTCAGGTTGGCACGAAGTGACTACCTGGGGTTTATGATATAATAAGACATTTCTCCCCCAAACACCGGCTTAGGCATCGTAACGAAATAACATGATCACCTTAGATTAACAACATCTTATTGTATAATTCCATTCTCCGTGAAATTCCTCTCTTAAAATATTAACTTCTGACAGCTCCTTTTTTGAGATTTTTATTCCTTTAGGATATTCTCTTTTATCAAGATTTGATTTTACAATTAAACCTGCATCTGTTTTTGTAGCTGCAATTAGTTTTATAACTACTTCGTAAGACACCAAAGGTTTTCCTCTCCAATTTTTAGATATATATGAAAAAAGCCTATGTTCAATTTTATTCCATTTGCTTGTACCGGGAGGGAAATGAGATACTGTAATATCAATTTTTAGTTCATTTGCTAATTTCTGGAGTTCAATTTTCCATAACCTTACTCTCGAACCATTACTTCCTCCCCCATCCGCCGTTATAAACAATCTTGAGGCATTAGGATATGTTATTTGACCCATCTCATACCACTACATCCTAATAGAATTTACTGCAAACATTGCGGTATCATGATTCACTCCTACATTTACCCAACCCTTATTTTCACTGACATCATATACTCCGTAAGGGATTGCTTTTCCTTCTGCTTGACTGGGAAAATCATATACGTTTACTTTTTCTGGATTACCTTTAGAATGCCATTCTTGTCCGTTATTCTTATAATTACCAACAAGTTCTTTCTTTTTGGTATCAACTGAGATCACAGGATCTCTATTTTGTTGAAACTCTTTTACTTTATTGTGAATGAAGTTAAACTGCTCATTGCGGTCTGGATGTCCCTTCCCTTCGTATGTTTTTCGGTTTCCCTGCAAACTGAACCCATTACTTTTTAATATTTCTCCCACTACTCTATGACTGACATTATAACCTTTTGTCTTGAGTTCTGCAGACAAATTTCTTAAACTTTTACATGTCCATAAAAGAGAGGAATCAGGTTCTCCTCTGATTTCAGGTTCCAATATTTCAAATAGTAGCTTTTCAATTTCAGGATATTTGAAAACTGCTTTTTTTCTGCCACCTCCGGCCTGACGAATTCTCGATTTTGCTTCTTCGTTTTCACCCTTTTTAAGGTCTTCCATTCCTTTGCGAATTGTATTTCTTGAAAGCCCAGTAGCTGATGAAACCACCGAATTACCTCCATAACCATA
>JAVCCT010000227.1 GCA_030765325.1 Candidatus Stygibacter frigidus
CCGGTGTTTGGGACGGGTAGGTGAATATAAATTATAAAGCCCCAGATTGTCGCTCCGCTCCAACCTGGGGCTACAAATAAATATCACCTACGGTGAAAATCCTCAAAATATGTTGAACAGTCTCGTCAACGAGACGAGAAGATATGAAGGAATAATCATGGACATAGTGCCGGGGGGGTGTTCAGTAATTCTTCTGATGAAGCTTGACAGGATGGATGAGAGGGGGGGGATTAGGAAAAAGTTGACAAAATTTAAATTAATTCCGTCTATGTTATTAAGTATATTAAATAGGGAGAAGCCCGTTAATTGATTAGAAAAATTGAGTGAGTTAATTTGAGCTTTTATTTTTGGGTTACTTATGATTATTGTTAATTGATAAAAAATGAATGACGTGATTGGAACGCCAGAATTGAATTAGTTCATTAAATAGAGATAGTTAATAATGTGAGTTAAGTGTGTTTTTTGATATGGGATTGGTTTATCAATATTGACCTGACTGGGATAAAACGAAACCAAGGAGTAAGATTATCAACCGCGAAAAGCACGAAAATACGCGAAAAGGAAGAGAGAGAAATAGAAATGAAAAGCTATATTTGTTTAGTGTTATTTTATCTCTTCTTCAGTGTAGTCCAAAGCTTTCAGTGGTTTAGTAAATTTTATGCACTTTACAATGGGTCTTAACTATCTATATACAGATAGTTAAACTTGATGATAATTAATACTTTGCTAAAAAGTGTTGGAATATTTTGAGTAAGGACTTATCTATATGTAGGGTGAACCTATGTGTTTGCCATCTTCACAAACAAAGATGGTATGACAACCTTGGCAATTGATCAATGAAAGTAGCTATATCATCAAGGTTTTCCTAATTGAAATACTATGTGTTAGTAATATATTTTTGGGAATTAGAGAAATAAATTAGACAAAAAATGTAATAATGGAGGAAATTATGAGGAAAGTTTTTATTATCATTTTATTATTCATCATTGGGACAGTTTGGTGTAACAGTTTGCCGGTAGTGGAGAATTTTGAGTTTGCTCAGAGGCGTGATGGCAGTAAGCTTGTGGATGTGTTTTATGACGTGATGGATACTGATGGAGATACTCTTTCGGTAAGTATGCTTGTATCCGATGACGGAGGAGAACGCTGGGAAGTAAGTTGTGATTCACTTTCAGGAGATGTGGGTGATAACATCATGACTGGCACAGGAAAACAGATTGTCTGGAACTTCGGAGCTGAGCATCCTGGTACTTTTGGGAATAACTATATTGTTCGTCTGCTGGTTGATGATCATTTTGTAGATTTAGAAATCGACTGGTGTCTTGTGCCTGCAGGTGAATTTACCTGGGGCGAGAATGATGAAATTCAAACCATAGATTATGATTATGAGATCATGAAATATGAAGTAACTAATATCCAGTATTTAGCGTATCTGGAAGAAGCTCTTGCTGCAGGTGATGCCTGGATACAGAGTGGTGATGTATATGGACATTATGATGGAGATGAGAATTATGAAGCAGGAGATTATGCCTTCTATGATCTTGGTTCACCTTTATCATCATACAATTATGGACTAATATCTTATGATGGCAGTTCGTTTATCATTAATGTACCATCTAATTATAGTGCTGGAGATTTTGATGATCATCCGGTAGTACAAGTAAGCTGGTTTGGTTCTAATGCATATTCTGAATATTATGGCTGGAGACTTCCAACTGAGCAGGAATGGGAAAAGGCAGCCCGTGGGATGACCGGATATGATTATCCCTGGGGTGATGTGATAAGTGGTGATAGAGCTAATTATTGGGATAGTGGAGATCCTTGGGAATATGGAACAACTCCTGTAGGATATTACAATGGAGAAAATGGAACGACAGATAGTCCCTCTCCTTATGGATGTTATGATATGTGTGGAAATGTCTTTGATTGGACTGATAGCTGGTATGAACCATACTCGAGCCGGGTTTTGCGTGGCGGGTCGTGGTACGGCTTCAGCAACTTCTACTATTTTCGTTCCTGGTATCGCAACGTCGTCTACCCCACATACTCGAACATCAATATCGGATTCCGTTGTGCCAGGACTGTCCGGTAGTTTGAACTTTGTTTTTGTTCTTTGTGGAAATTTATTTCCACAAAATTTTAAAATTTTAAATGGAAGATATAAAAAACTTTAGCCACAGAATATGCAGAATAGTACAGAAAAGAGAAAGAGGGTTTTAGATGAAAATTAATAAATCTTACTCTTACATTATTCAGTGTTTTTCAGTGCTTTCAGTGGCTGGGGAAAAAGATTTTAACCGCGAAAAGCGCGAACTGACGCGAAAGGAAGAAAATGTGAAATGTAGAAGAAAGATAAAGATTGTAAAGTTCAAAGATAATCTTATTGCATTGTCTTTTCTTACATTATTTCGCGTATTTTAGCGTATTTAGCGGTTAATGAAAAAAAATATAATTATAATGGAGGGTATTATGAAGATTAGGATAGTGTTTTATCTATTCATGATGATGTTTGTATTGGTCAATGCATCTGTAGTAACTGTTGATTCTGAGGTTGGAATTCTGGATAGTGTTGATCCGGTGGTTACTATCAGCAATCCAGTGGAAGGAGAGGAGTTTTTTACTGGAGAGACAGTAAATGTGGAATTTGGTATTTTAGAAGATTACTTTGAAGCAAGTCCGGCGGAGCCTGTTTTGCTGGAATTCTATTATGATGAAGTACATAATTCTGGAGAAGATGTAAACCTGGCAGCGGAAACTGACGGACTTTATGAATATAACTGGGTGATACCTGACCTGCTTTCGGATAATGTATCTTCACAAGTAACTGCAACAGATTATTTTGGGAATGTTGGTGAAAGTTCAAGTGGTATTTTTGAGATAAATGAGCCGCTAAATGGACCACCTGACTGGACACCAATATCGTGGAATATATACAATATGCAAGTTTACGCTGAGGTTACTCTTGATGGTCAACCATTTGTCAATGATCCCGGAAATATTCTGGCTGCTTTCGGACCAGGAGGTGAAAATGATTGCCGTGCCATTGGAGTGTGGGATCAAGTAGGACCATATTGCATTTGGTACATGACGGTGAGAAGCAATGCAGAACCGGAAGATATGGAACCTATCGATTTTAAGATATATGATGCCAGCTCAGATATGATTTATCAATGTGAGGGAGAATACCAGGTTTATTTTGCAGATAATTCTATTGTTGGGTCAATTTATTCACCGTTTCAATTGATTGCTCCAGGAAATATTCCCAACTTAATAGCAGATTTTGAAGCTGCATTAACAACAGTAATTGCTGATCAGGAGATCGAATTTACAGATATTTCAACCGGTAATCCGGTAAGCTGGCAGTGGGATTTTGAGAACGATGGAGTGATAGACAGTTATGAGCAGAATCCAGTGTGGATTTATGATGAACCGGGGATTTACAGCGTGAGCTTAACGGTTACCAATGAAGTCGTGAGAGATACTGTTACAGAACTGAAAGAAGATTATATTACCGTGTTGCCAGCAACTGGTTTTGTAACCGTTGAGAAACAACTTCTTTCTTCCTGGAACTGGTTTTCATTAAATGTTACAGCGAATAATATGGATATAAATAATGTTTTAGAGTCTGTTGAAGGTTCAGGACATTTTCTTAAAGATCAGTCATCATTTGCCTTTTATTATCCAGAGACGGGGTGGATTGGCAACTTATCTGAATTTGACAATTATTCAATGTATAAAATTTCCATGAATGCTCAATCTACATTAACTGTTCAAGGTGTACCTGTCAATGTTGAACAAACTGTTTATGATCTTAATTCTGGCTGGAATTGGATTTCGTATGCCCCACAAACGGTCGATTCCTTAACTTCTGCTTTTCAGGATATATTGGATTATGTGTACACTATCCAAAACCAAACCCATTCGGCTGACTTTTATCCTGAATGGAACTTATGGTTAGGTGACTTGCAATATTTGGAGCCATTAGATGCTTATAAGCTAAGAATTTCTGAAGATTGCAGTTTTTGTTATCCTTATGAAGAGCCAACTTCCAGGAGTAAATCAGTAATTGTAACTGATAGTGGAGATAACAGCAGAGAAGACAGTATCAATATATATGATTTTCAGTATAATGGAACAATGATATTATCGTCATTTGAAGAAATGTCGATAGAATCAAAGATAATTGCTAAATATGGAGATGAGATAAGAGGAGAAAGCGTCTATCTCGATTTCACAGAGCAATTAGGGCAAAAATATTATGGACTAATGGTTTATGCCCATGTCGGAAATGAGTCAGGTTTTCAGTTATATTATCAGGAAACGGAAGAAAGTGATCTTGTGGACTTGAACTATGAGTTTTATTTTGAGGATGATATGATAAGTGGAGATTTCCTTGATCCCATTATGATCACCTTGCCTACACTTCAATTTACTGCTGATTTCTCTGCAGATATTATAGAGGGATATGCCCCTCTGGAAGTTCAATTCACAGATTTGTCAGTTGGCAATCCTGTAAGCTGGACATGGGATTTTGAAAATGATGGAGTTATTGATAGTTATGAGCAAAATCCTGCGTGGGTTTATAACGAGGTTGGAGTTTATAGTGTGAGTTTGACTGTTGCAGACACAACAGGTAGAGCTATCTCAACAGAATTGAAAGTAGATTATATTTCAGTTGTAGAATCGCATATCTTCCCAAGACCTTGGGATCAAGTTTTCTATACTAATTCGACGACTGCTTATTGTGAAGTAACAATCGATGGTTTTCCAGCATCGGGTGGAGATGAGGTTGGAGCGTTTGTGGAAACAGAGTGTCGAGGAATTGGACAAGTAACCCTTAATGGTTCTCAGGCACTATGTGCATTTAATATTCAGGGAGAAGTAATTGAGATTGTTAATTTTGCTGTATATGATATTAGTGAAGATATGGTTTGTACTGTATCTTTTGAAACACAAACAAATCCAGGGGGAGATATTGGCTATTATCCAGATTATTTACCTATTGCTGCTGTTTCATCTGAGCTGGTTTTATCAGCCGATTTTTATGCTGATATAACAACAGGTAATGCTCCTCTGGAAGTACAATTTACTGATCTGTCCTTAAGTAATCCGGTAAGCTGGGCATGGGATTTTGAGAATGATGGAATTACTGATAGTAATGAGCAGAATCCGATCTGGATTTATGAAGAAGCTGGAATTTATAGCGTTAGTTTGGCAATCACTGATTCTATGGGAAGAGCTACCTCCACGGAATTGAAAGAAGATTTTATCACAGTGAATGAAGCAATTCCAATTTTGGAATTACCAGAGAGTATTTCTTTTCTTGAAGATGAAGCTGTTTCCATAGATTTCCTGGAATATCTGTCTGATGACGAAGTTGACTCTTTGTCACTTGACGTTACCGGTAATGAAATGATAAACGCAGAAATAAACGGAACGGAAGTTACATTCAGTGCATTTGAAAATTGGTTTGGAAGTGAAGAAGTGTTAGTAACAATTGACGGTGAAATGGTAAGGTTTAGCACCAGTGATAATGTGATCTTGAACGTGGAGCCTGTAAATGATATACCTGTAATCAATTTGCCAGATATTATGTATCTGGATGGATTAGGCGAACTTATTATTGATTTAGATAACTATGCCTTTGATGTTGATAATGATAATCTTCTTTATTCGGTAATTGCTGGAAATGATCTGGAAGCAGAAGTTTCGGGCAACATGGTATGTATCTCCTCAGAACTCTCATGGCTGGGTTCGGAAAATGTATTGTTCTATGCTGATGATCAGCAAGGTCGATCAACTGCCTGTGATACGGTTTTAGTTATCAAAGACCTCTCTCCCTATCCTGTTTTAGAAAGCATTATTGACGTACCCGAAGATCAAGGAGGCTGGGTATTGGTTGAATTCACTAGAAGCTGTTATGACACGGATAGTTTGATCACTCGACCAGGTGAATATTATCATGTAGAATATCTGGTTGAAGATAATTGGATAGGAGTAGGTTCAAGTTCTGCCTATGGTGCAGATGATTATCAGGTACTGGTTCACACTTTGCAGGATTCAATGCCAGCCAATCCTAATGCCTTTGAATTTCGGGTGATCGCAGCGATGGAAGAAGGCAATTTTGCCAGTAATACTCTGACGGGTTATTCGTTGGATAATATTTGCCCACAGGTACCAACAGAACTGATTTTCGATTCCGGAAATATCGTTTGGAATGAACCTGCCGTTGATGATTTTGCCTATTTCTGCATTTATCGGGATAGTGACTTGCTGGATTACAGTACAGAACCAACATTGAATATTATCGGTGATTATGGCGACTATCAAGTTAGTGCAGTTGATTGTCATGCAAATGAAAGTGAGCTCTCAAATGCCATTTCAGGGGGTTATCCTTATGGAGATGTTGATCATAATCTTGAGGTGGAAGCAGTAGATGCCTCCCTGGTTATGCAATACTTCTGTTTGATAATCACAGATTGGGAAAACTGGCAGATCATAGTAGGTGATGTCGATGGTAATGGTAGCGTAGAAGCTTATGATGCTGCCTTGATATTAAGGTTCACAGTAGATTTCATCGATGAATTTCCTGTAGAAACAATTACCCGGAAAGATCTGGAAAAATAATTAAGATATTTTAAGGGGGCAGAAATATACTGTCCCCTTGACTTTTAGGTTATAAAACTAATATTTTTATTCATCAGAAATTAGTTCATTTTTTTTAACTTCTTCCGTAGATTTAAGCAATTGGACTTATATTGTGTAAGAGAGGATGGAGGTTAGTAAGAATTAAGAATGGAACACGGATTAGGCGGATATGCACTGATAATGCAATTTTTAGGGGTGATTGGGAAAATAGGTGATTGGTGAGGGTGAATAATGTAAAATTGAAAATGTAAAATTAAATGTAATGTAATTTGAGAATAAAGAAATTTAAAGCAACGAACAAAACGAACTTAATATAAGATACATACCGGATGGATGTCAGGGGTTGATTGTATTCAGGGATTAAGGTAGAAATTAACGGTCGCCAGAAGTCTTGTCCTGAATACAGTCCAAAACTCCTGCTTAGTTGGGTGCTTTTTCAGTTCGTTTTGTTCGTAATTGTTCGTTGCTGAATAATGTTTTTTTTTATTGTCCGGCATCTATGCCTCACTTGTGATTATATCCGAGATGCATATTTAACTTAGGGCAGACACGTGGGTCTGCCCCTACGGGATTTCGGGTGGTCATTGTGCTTGACAGGATGGATGAGGGGGGAGATATGACGCATATCATGTTGTGTGGTGCGAAAGTTAAAAGGGAATCACGTGAGATACGTGAGCGGTCTCAGCCACTGTAAGCAGCAAATAAGGACGGAATTCTATTAGTCACTGCGGAAGCGGGAAGGCTTTTATAGAAAACGGAGTTGCGAGCCAGGAAACCTGCCATACAGACTATGAATATCTCCTGCTGAGAACTGGAGAGATGTTCAAAGCCTGTGCTTTCTGCTGCATGACGGTGGGAGGTATATTGGACCGGAAGATTTTGGTTTTGTTGCTGGCAGCTACTATAATATTAAGCTGCGGGAAAACAGTTCATAAGGATAACTCTGATCAAAAAATCGTAGTTACCTCACCTGAAGTAGCTGAAATCATATATAATTTACAGGGAAGTGAAAATATTGCCGGCGTGACAGTGGAATGCAATTATCCTGCGGCAATGCAGTCCATTCCACGGGTGGGTACTTTTGGCAGGATCGATATTGAGAAAGTGGTTGCGATGCAGCCGGACATTGTGTTTGTATCTGGTCTGGAACAAAATTTTATGGCAGCAGAACTGCAAAAACTATCTATAAGAGTAGAGAAAATATATCCAGCCAGTTTAGATGAAATGGTGCTCACAGTTAGGCATATTGCCGGAATAATCAATGAAGAGCAGGCAGGAAAAGAGCTGGCAGATAGCTTGAATGCCCAAATAGCAGAATATCGCAATTCCATACCTGAAGTGCGACCTCGATTATATGTGGAAATTTATGGCGATCCCATTATGAGCGTGGCAGATTCATCGTTTGTGGGAGAACTGGTGGCGCTGGCAGGATTTGATAATATCTTTGCAGAATTACCGCGTGATTACAGTAGAGTGCCGGCGGAAGATGTGCTGGCGAAAGACCCTGAATATATATTACTGCTATATCCGGGAATAACTATTGATCAGGTGCAGGCTCGCAAGGGCTGGGGAAATATTAGTGCAATACAAAGAAATCAGATTATAACTGCTGAAGATATAAATCCTGATCTGTTATTACGAGCTTCTCCGCGGTGTCTGGAAGGCGTGAAGCTATTGCGAAACTGGCTTGAAGGACATGATGATTAAACACTGGCGAATAATTCTTCTGATAATCTTACTAATTGCTGCCATTTATATTTATTTGGTGTATGGAGCAGCATCGGGATATATAATTCAACAATTAAGATTACCAAGGCTGATCTTGACATTACTGGTGGGAATGACGCTGGGCAGCGTGGGTTTTGCCTTTCAATTGCTGCTTAATAATCCACTGGCAGAACCTTATATACTGGGAGTGAGCTCAGGGGCAGCGCTGGCAAGCATCTTAGCTGGAGCTGCGGGACTGTTTATCCTCATGCCGTTATTTGGATTTCTGGGAGCTGCCGGGGCAATGTTGACCGTTTACTGGCTGGCTCAAAGCAGAGGGATGTTCAATACCACTCGCCTGCTGCTGGCAGGTATCATTGTGGGAATGTTTTTATCCTCGATAATATCATTGGTGATGTATCTTAATCAGAATGATATTGGTAATATTATCAATATCCTGATGGGTAATCTGGGGCATATTTTCAGCAATACGGGGTGGCGTATATTCTCAGGAATAGCTATTATCTGTCTGATATTGCTGAGCTGGCTTTTTTTGCAGGGACGCAAGTTACTGGTGCTATCCACTGGTGATCTGGTGGCTGGCAGCCTGGGATTGAACGTGCAAAAATTGAGGATGCAGGTGTTTATAGTGAGCTCTTTGCTTACTGGTCTAACGGTAGCATTTTCAGGAATAATAGGATTTGTGGGGTTGATAGTACCACATCTGGTGCGCATGATCTGGAAGGGAAATAAGCCGGCAAGTATATTTTATTCCGGGTTGTTTGGGGCAATGTTTCTGCTGATCTGTGATTTTATTGCCATGCATATTGTGATGATAGAATTACCAGTGGGGATAATTACTGCCTTTATTGGCTGTCCATTATTTATATATCTGCTTTGGCGGAAACAATAAAAAATGCCTCCCGCAGGAGGCATAAGTTCTTTACAAATACATAAGTGCGACCGGATCAGATGATACTGATCCTAAATATTTATAGTGATATCCTTAACTCCGGGGAGCTTTTCGAGGTGTTCTCTGATCTCTTCAGCAACATTTTCTCTGAACTTGTCAAATTTGGGGATTTCCACATCAACCGTAACATTGCCATCTTCTGAGACGCCAGCATATTTGACCATTTTGAGCGAGATGAGGTCTTCTCCCACTTTGGGATAGAGTATTTTGGCAAGTTCTGCCAGTACCATTTCCTTATTGAGGGCACCTTTATCCGCCTTGATCAGATGATGAGCGAGTTCATAATTCTTGATAGCCTTGCGCAGAGTGTCTACTGCCAATACGGAGCAGTGCATTTTTACGGGTGGCAAGCCATCTAGTTCAGCAGCGGCTTCTTTCCAGGAAATAGCTTTTGCTTCTTCAATAGTTTTACCCTTTGCCATATCAGTAATAATGGAAGCAGTTGCTATATTGGAAGCGCAACCGTAAGAAAGGAAACCGATGTCCTCTATAATTTTGGTTTTTTCATTGACATTAAGCCAGATGGAGACCTGATCACCGCAGGCTGGGCTGCCTTCAGTGGCTTCCGCATTTGCTTTTTCAAGCTTACCCAGATTGTGGGGTTTCATAAAGTGATCCAGAACTTTTTGTGAATACTGCATGATTTCTCCTATATATTATTATTGCTTATAAAATCTGCATAAAGAGGACTGCGGCGGCGTAATTCCTTCACTACTTCCTCCAGTTTATCTACCACATAATCAATTTCTTCTCTGGTATTATATCTGCTTAGAGTAAATTTCATTGAGCTGTGACTTTGCTCATGATTGCGCCCCATAGCCATCATAACATAATTTGCCTGAAGTCCTTCAGAGAAACAGGCACTGCCAGTAGCCACGCTGATGCCATATTGATCAAGCATCATCATAATCGCTTCACCCTCTATGAAATCAAAGGATACATTCAAGTTATGCGGAGCGCGGAACTCGCAAATTGCGCCATTAAGCATCGTATACTGGATACGGCGTTCAATGCTTTCAAAGAGGTAACGTGTGAGACTGCGAATATAATCCACATTTTCCTTAAAATTGGTAAATGCCAGTTCCACTGCTTTGGCAAAGCCAGCAATATTGGCAATTGAGATGGCACCAGTAGCCAATGGATCAATGCGATTGACCCCATGACGAGTGGGAGCAACAGAGATGCCGGGCTTGATGTATAAAGCGCCAACGCCTTGAGGTCCATGTATTTTGTGAGCACTGATAGTGAGAAGATCTACATTCATATCAACTACATCGATAGGTACTTTGCCATATCCCTGGCAGGCATCAACAAAGAGGGCAGCATCTGAGGTAGATTCATCAATGATCTTTTTGATCTCCGTAATATCCTGCAAAGTTCCTACGGTGTGATTTGCCAGAGTGGTCATCACCAATATAGTATCAGATCTTAACTCCTGCTTAAGTTCCTCCAGATCAATGAAGCCATCTGCATCACTACTCAAATAACTAACCTCAAACCCGCTTTCTTCAAAATAAGCAGCATTGGTGAGGATATCAGGATAATCTACAACTGAACAGATAATGTGCAATCCCTTATCCGCATTGGCAGATAGGTAGCCCTTGATAGCCAGATTATTGGCATCCGTGCCACTATTTGTGAAATGAACCGTTTCTGGAGCGGCATTTATGGAATCAGCTACTATTTTTTTATATTCATCAATTTCCCTTCTGCTCTGGGTACCAGGCTGAACAAAGTTCTCGGGAAAATAGAATTTTTCTTTAAAATAGGGCAGCATAGCTTCCACTACTTCAGGTGCTGGTTGACTGGTAATGCAATTATTCAAATAAATGCGTTTCATGTTCTCCTCTTATATAATTATTTATAATTTTTTGTAAATTAATACTGGAAAAATATGATTCCAGATCAGTACCGATCCGGTCCCAAAATCCACGAAGCTGGCAACTGATGCCCTGACAATATTCTGCATCATCCTTCTGGTGACGGCAATAACTATGATAATGTGATTCCTCCACAGCCTGCATCACATCTTGCAGAGTGATATCTTCAGCTTTACGTGCCAGCAGATATCCTCCATTCATGCCCTTTTTGCTGGTCACCAGCTCAGATTTCCTGAGCAGAGCAAAAAGTCGTTCCAGATATTTGGAGGGCAATTGCTGCCTGCTGGAGAGCTCAGTGATGGAAATTGGCTGCTCATCTGTTGTGAGAGCCAGCTCTATCATCGCTCGCAAGGCATATCCAGTCTTCGTTGATATATACATTTTTCATCTCCTTACAATAACATACTTAATTAGTAGGAGTTCGCAAACTTTTTTAATTTCTATGGTTTTGCGGTCAAGCAGAATGAGGTAAATATGATAAAAATCGATAAACTTTCTGCCGGTTATCACCAGCGGAAGGTATTACATGAAGTGAATCTGACCTTTGAGTCAGGCAGTTTTACTGCTCTATTGGGACCAAATGGAGCAGGCAAAACCACTTTGCTCAAATGTCTGAGTGGTTTTCTTAAACCAGTTAAAGGGAGTATTCAGGTAAAAGGCAAAAATCTAAATGAATATTCGAGTCGGGAGCTTGCTCATCAGATTGCCTTAATTCCTCAGAATTTTCAGCTACAGTTTGAATATCAGGTGCGAGAACTGGTTTTGATGGGCAGATTCCCCTATCTGGGTTATCTGGGTAGTTACACCAAAGAGGATCAGGAGATAGTTACCGGAATACTGGAAGATCTTGACCTTTTGGAGTTTGCTGATAAAAATTTTAGTGAGCTTAGTGGAGGAGAGCAGCAGCGGGTGGCAATTGCCCGTGCTCTGGTGCAAAAAACTCCGATCCTGCTGCTTGATGAAGCATTTGCCAGTCTGGACGTAAATCATGCCATAGGCATCATGCAGTTGCTGGCAGAGATCAATCAGAAGCATGATAAAACAATTATCCTGGTATCGCACAATATCAATCTGGCTGTGGAATATTGCTCCAAGGTGATATTGATGAAGCAGGGAAAGATCATTGGACAAGGTAAACCCGCAGAGGTAATAACTGAAGAAGTGCTGGCAGAAGTATATGAACACAATATCCACGTGATCACTAATCCGGTAAGTGGACAGCCAAATCTGGTTTATACCGGGAAACAATAAATAATAATCGTCATGAAAACTAAATTACTACTGCTGATTTTCTGCTTATTAACAGCAATTACTCTAAATGCTATGCTGGTATCAGGATATGTGATAGATGCGGAAAAGAAATATCTGGATCAGGTGTTGGTGAAAAGCTCAGCAGACTTTGATATCACAGGAGAAGATGGGATTTATCAGCTTGAAGTAAATGAGCAGGATACCTTGATCTTTCATAAACTGGGATATCAGGATATCACTCTTTCTATGGCATCAATTCCTGCTAAACTGCGAATGGATCGGCTTCCAATTACGATTTCCGGCATAGCAGTATCCGAAAGAAAATATCTGGATCAGCAAACTGTTCAGCATCTGAAACCCAGTGAGAAAAGCAGCTCAGAAAATGAGACTCTGGCTGGTTATCTTGCCGCAGAAACCGGATTACAGCTGTCGGGAACCCGCACAGCAGGCACACGGCAGGCTCTTAAAATCCCTGGATATGACAGTCGGCACACCCTGGTAATGCTGGATGGGATTCCGCTCAACAGTGCCGGGGAAGAATTTGATTTTTCACGCATACCACTTAATCTTATCTCAGAAATAGAGATCATGCCAGCTTCCGGGATTGCCGGTTCAGGAGCAATGGGAACTGTGATCAATCTGATAACGCAGACCCCAGACAAACCGAGCGAACTGGAAACCAGTTTCGGGTATGGTTCATTTGATCATTATACTGCCAGTTTTAAGTATAGCCGCCTTTTAAAAAGATTAAGTCTGCAAACTGATCTCAGTTACCAGCAGGCGGAAAACGATTTTCCTTATCCAGCCCCCAGAAACTGGCAGCTTGAGGATAATGATCTAATGCGAGAAAATAACTCCTTTTGGCAGGCTGATATATCTTGCTTTTTTACTTATCGCTCCGTCTGGGGTGACTGGGGTTTCAAGGGTTATTATACAGATTTCTTTCGCATGTTGCCAGGTGCTGTAAATAATCCAGACCTGTTTTACAAAGCCCGAATCTCAGGAGATATACTTAAATTGCAAGCTAACTGGAAATACAACTGGCAGAATTTTCTATTTATTACCCGTTTTTGGAATAATAGCGAAAAAACAATTTATGACAACACCAGGCTTAAGGAGCCTTATAATCAATATCTATATTATTATATTTATGGGAAAAACTATAAGCAGAGCAGAGGAATAAAACCTGCAATCGAATGGGAACCAAATCAGAATATCAAGTTGAAAATTGGTGGGGAAGAGCTGAGTGAAAGCTATCAATACACAGAAACTACCTATGAAGTGAATTCCATACCGAAAATTGCGAGAAGTTCCTGTGCCATATTTTCTGAAGCTGCGCTCAATCGGGAATGGGGTGATTTTACTCCCTGGTTGAAACTTGCTGGACGTTATGATAATGCTCAGTATTTTTCACCGGAACAAAGCGGGAGCGTCAGCAGCGGAATTAATTATGAAAATGAGTTTTTAATATCTGCGTCAATCGACAGGCTCTGGGGATATACTCTTCCTTCCTTTTACAGTTTATACTGGAAGGGAGATGCCGAAGCGACAGGAAATCCTGATCTTGTACCTGAAACCAGCTCAGGCAGAAAACTCGAGGGCAACTTGCAGTATTTAGATAATTCTTTTAGTGTATCCTGGCGGGAGGATGAACTGCAAAATATGATCCTGTGGATCCAGGATTTCAATTATGCCTGGAAACCTATAAATCTGGGTGCAGCAAACCTGAGAAATCTGGAATATCGATGCAACTTGAAACCAATAAAAAATATCAAACTGAGCGGAATTTATACTCGAACCATTACGGCTGATAAAACCAGATTGGCTGATGGAGAACCTTCCGCTTTTTATAATAAAGAACTTATCTATACACCAGATTATCAAGGAAATATTGCTATGAATTGGTCTCCAGGAGATTTTATATTAAATCTGAATATTGAATTCACTGGAAATCAATGGACTACGAGAGATCAGCTTTCTGATGAGAAGCTGCTGGCAGAATATGAACTGTATAACTGCTCGCTGGGCTGGAAGATGCAATATGAAACCCTGGAATTCACTTGGCTGCTGCAAGTAAATAATCTATTAGATAAACACTATTATATCTATGAATATATGCCGCAACCCGGAAGAAATCTTAATTTATCAATAAAAATAAAATATAGGTGAAATTATGAGAAATTATGTTTTGATCTTGCTGTTAACAATTAGTTTACTGCTTAATGCCTCTGTGCTATTCGTATTAAATAGCGGTAGTGAAACGCTTTCAAGGATCGATCTGGAAACCGGCAGCGTTAATAATGCCTTTGCTGCATTAGGCTATATGCCAAACCGGTTCGTCTGCAACACGCAGTATATTTACGTGGCAAATTCTGGTGATAACAGTGTGCAGAAGATTGATATCAATACGGGGAGCACAATCACCAATATCTATCTGGGAACAACGGTTAATCCCTATGATCTGGCTCTGGATGAAGATTTTCTATATGTATCCGGTGGACTTTCCAATCAGGTGTATAAAATCGATCTGGCAGATGATGAGGTGGTTGATCAGGTAGCAGTAGGCGGAAATCCTGCTGGCATGGCGATTGCCAGTAATAAACTCTATGTGGGAAATACAGATTATATGACTAATTACAGCAATTGCTCCGTCTCAGTAATAGACCTGACTACCTTTGAGGTTATCAGCACTATTCCTACGGCAGCAAATCCTCAGTACCTTCTGGTGCAAGGCAGCCAGGTTCATGTATCCTGCACTGGCAACTGGGTAAACCTGATGGGTAATATCCAGATAATATCTGTTACTACAGATTCTATCATCCACACAATAGAGATGGGTGGACAATGTGGAGATA
The DNA here is from genome assembly GCA_030765325.1 of Candidatus Stygibacter frigidus. Classification (GTDB taxonomy): domain Bacteria; phylum Cloacimonadota; class Cloacimonadia; order Cloacimonadales; family TCS61; genus Stygibacter; species Stygibacter frigidus. The sequence goes on from JAVCCT010000227.1 coordinate 15,315, forward strand.
TCACTATCACCCCAAATGGTACTGTTTATGTAGGAGATGCCCAGAATGCAGGAGTTTATGCATATAACGCCACTACCTGGGAAGTGTTATATTCACCAACAGAACCCTTTACACCAGGGGGCAGCGTAGTGGAAGCGGATGAGAATAATCTGGCAATAATGGGTGGAGAGTGGGGACAAAATTTCACTGTGAATCTTTATGATCTGGATGAGAATTCTCTTGCAGATTACCAGGTGGGACTTTATGCGATTGATATGAAATTCCAGCCGATGGCTTCTCCTGTTACGGATAATTCGCTTTTGGTAATTCCAGAACTCACTGCTTACCCCAATCCTTTCTGCAATATAGTAACCTTTAAAACATCAGATTGCCGTAGCCAGATAGAATCATTTAAAATTTATGATATTAGAGGCAGACTGGTAAATGAAATTACTAATACTGGCGTATGGGATGGGAAAGATAAATCTGGAATGCCAGTTCCTTCTGGGATATATTTTTTAATACTGAAAACTGGCGAAAATTTATCTACTACTGCCCGTTTGATCAAAATGAAATAGGTGCTTTACTCAAGAAGTGATCACTGATCATGAGCAAAGTTTTCCTTTTATAAAGCTGGGATAAATGATTTTTACTTGACGGAATTGAATTTAAATCACTATTTGTACTCACTTATGGATATCAAAGAAAAAGCCTTAGCATTACTCAGAACTGGAGTTGGAAATAGCGAAGCCGAATTTCGACCTGATCAGTGGGAAGCCATTAATCTAATCATAAATGGCAAAAGACTTCTCTTGGTAGAAGCTACTGGTTGGGGTAAAAGTTATGTCTATTTTATTGCTACCAGCTTATTGCGTGAAAGTGGCAAGGGTATGGCGATACTCGTCTCTCCGCTATTGTCTTTGATGAGGAATCAGCTTCTGGCTGCTGAAAAAATGGGAATTAATGCCGCTACTATTAATAGCTCCAATCAGGATGAATGGCTGGAAATTTATGATAATATTAAATCTAACCAGATTGATATTCTGCTGGTTTCTCCTGAAAGATTAGCCAATAAGGGGTTTGTGAAGTTTCTCAATGAATTCCTGCTAAAAAGATTAAGTTTACTGATAATAGACGAAGCTCATTGCATTTCAGATTGGGGTCATGATTTCCGACCCGATTATCAGCATCTAAAACGCATTATTAATCTCCTGCCAGTAAATATCCCAGTGCTGGCGACAACTGCTACTGCCAATGACCGGGTCGTAAAAGACATTCGTGATCAATTGCAGAAAAAATTCATTGTCATTCGCGGTGAATTGATGCGTAAAAGCATTGCCTTACAAAATATCATTATCCCTGACCCATATACCAGAATGGTCTGGCTGGCTAATATGCTCAAAATCCTGCCCGGTAGTGGTATAGTATATGTATTAACTATAAATTACTGTGAAACTATTGCCGGCTGGCTGGTTTCGCAGGGGATAAATGCCCAAGCATACCATTCGAGGATAAAGGAAAATAGTCAATTCAGCAGAGATGAACTGGAAAATGCTTTTCTTAATAATAAGATCAAAGTTCTGGTGGCAACTGTTGCCCTGGGTATGGGATATGATAAACCGGATATTAGTTTTGTGATCCATTTTCATAGACCAGCTTCTGTAGTTCATTATTATCAGCAGGTTGGCAGAGCAGGAAGAGCATTACAGCAGGCATGGGGGTTTCTTTTGCAGGGTGATGAAGATATAGAGATCAATAACTATTTTATCGAACAAGCCTATCCGCTTTATGAGCATGTAAACTGCGTTTTGGAGGCAATTGCCCAAGCTCCTGAAGGTCTGAATAAAAACAGCTTGAAAATTAAAGCTAATATGCGAGATGCGCACCTTGATCAAGTATTAAAATTGCTGGCTGTCACTTCACCCAGTCCCATAACTTACGAATATGGCAGATATTACAGAAATGGTAATAAATACATCTATCCCGCTGAAAAGGTTAAAAAACTGATGGAATTGCGCCAGCAGGAACAATTGCAGATGATTAGTTATGTGAATCATCAAGACTGCTTGATGAGATTTTTGGCAGAAAAACTTGATGATCCCTATCAGTCGGATGATTGTGGAAGATGCAGTAATTGCCAAAAACGTGACTTATTTGAAATTGAAATTAAGCAGGATGACATCATTAAAGCAGAACAATTTGTGAGACTAAAACCGCTATGGATAGCACCTCGCAAAATATTTCCCCAAAGCAGCGAGATCAAATTCTATAATAAAATTCCTTTTTACCTGGAAAAATCTGATTTGATGCTGGAATTTGGACAGGTTTTGTGTCGCTATCGTGATCCTGGCTTAGGGAAAATGGTAGCTGAGGGAAAATACAAATATGGTAAATTTGATCAGAGACTGGTAGAAGAAAGCGTTAAACTTATTTACGAAAGATGGTTTAAATCCACTAATTTGCCCTTCAATTGGATTACCTGCATCCCGTCAGCGAAACATCCCGAATTAGTACCTGATTTTGCTCAAAGATTGGCGAAAGCTCTTAATTTAGACTTTTTACCAGTTATAATCTCGACTAATCGCAAAAAGCATGACCAGAAAACTATGAATAATAACACCCTGAAACTTATTAATCTGGACGGAGAATACGAGATTGACAAAAATATGCTCAGAACAGATAGTGTATTAATAGTAGATGATATGGTAGAAAGTGGCTGGACACTTAATCTGGCTGGGATATTGCTTAAATTTGCGGGATTAAAAGGCAAAGTTTATCCTTTTGCCCTGGCGAATACACGGGAGTTATAATGGATGAGAATAAATTGACCTGCATTATATTAAACACAAGCAAGCCAGAAGGCAGTTTGCGTTTGACAAATAGACAGAATTATTTCTTATCTAATGCACTACATAAAAGTGGATTACAATATATTGATCTCTATGATCCCCAGAATATTGCCCAGCTTGAATTTGATAAAATCCGGGATGTGAATTCCCTCAAGGATAGAATAAAAAACCTTTTAACTGATCGGGCTGATATTGCCTGGAAATTGGAAAACTGGCAACAGTCAGGTATATCTATCATCACTCACCTTGATGACCAGTATCCCCAGCGTTTATCTGAAACTCTTGATGATAAAGCACCTTCGGTAATTTATGCTTTAGGCAAAATCGATAATCTGAAAACTGGAGGAATAGCTGTCCTTGGTTCTCGTGATATTGATGAGCAAATTAAAATGGAATCCCAGAAAATAGCGCGAACTATAATCGAAAATGGTTATTCGGTTATTTCTGGTGGGGCAAAGGGGGTTGATCTGATAGCTATGCAGACGGCTCTGGATTACGGCGGAAAGGCAATTGGCTTTTTGAAGCAGAATTTTAGTTTCAAAAACCTCAGCAAATCTGGTTGGAATAAATTCCTGGAAGACGGCAGTTTGACCCTGCTTACGGAAATTGCTCCTGATGAAAAAATGGATAGAAAAAAATATATCGCTGCTGCCATGAGTAGAAATAAATATATCTATGCCCTGGCTGAATTTGGGATTGTTGTGGCTTCTGATAATAAAGGCGGAACCTGGGAAGGCGCTCAGGAACAGATAAAAAAGTTTAAAAAGAATCTCTTTGTCCTTAACAAAGACTTGAATTCCAAAAAAGGAAATAAAGAACTCATTGATGAATTTCATGCTTTAGAACTACCAGATTTAAATGATCAATTTATCCCTAATTTGAAGAAAAAATACAACGACTGGGTTGAAAATAGTTTGAAGTATAATAAAAAAAATGAACAATTAGAAATTGCTTTCACGTAATATTCTGATAAATACTTCTTTCTATTAAAATTCATATTCAATATTTCACTTAAGCATTGCGTCATAAATATGTGTCGCATTTTAACGCAGGGATTTTGAATTATATACGGCGTGAAGAGCTTCAATATCCGTTGATATTGAAGCGATGAACAACGCA
>JAVCCT010000115.1 GCA_030765325.1 Candidatus Stygibacter frigidus
ACAAAGATTTTGTGGTAGATGCAAGCAGAATATTCATATTATTCGTCTTTTCTTCCACATTTAATACCTGATAATCAAGAACCATTTCTGATCCACTGATCGGCAAATGCTTCTTTGCTTCAAAGAACAAGGCAGATTCAAGCTCATCATCTGGCAGAAAAATCGTCTTGATCTGCTTAATGCTGGTATTATCTCCACCTACAGAGCTTACCAGATGCTTCACCTTTTTGGGGTTGATCTTTAGCGACCGCAACATCCCGGTTAATACTGGTGCAAATCTGTCATTCATTAAATCTGACTGATTATGCTCTAATCCTTCCGGTATAGTTGACCTGATGGCATAATTCACTAATTTATAACCTTCATGAACATGCCTCAAGTGAACCAACTTGATGCTGTGAGTGCCTATATCAAGCCCTATCGATTCTTTAATCTTTTTTTGTTTTTTCTTTTTCGCCATATATCTCACCTGCTTTTATATTAAAATTCAGTTATTTCCGTGACGCTTTACGCCCTCGATATTAATTATCAGGAGGAGCTTTCATTGCCCAACCTGTTGCACTATAATTTAACTGGTTACTTCCCATATCGCTATATGCTTCGGGATAATCTGGTGGCAACAATCCTTCACTGATGCGGTTATCCCAATGATAGTCCTTATCATAGCCCGTAGGTCCATGCTTTCCATCATATAGCCAATGCGAAATGTCCCAATCATTGTTAGGATTATGATTAAAATCGTCATACATTCCTGATCTGTGTATATACCCTCTGCGAAATTGCTGCACTCCACCATACATGATTATTGCTCCTCGCTCTCCCATGCCAGCATTAACCGCTTCGGGCCATACCGGGTTATACCAGGGCCAGTCTGTTCCATAAGGTGGAGTTGTGCCATTTCCATATCCGCCAATTTCGTAGGGATATCCACAGGTACTAAAATAACCCAGCATGGGGGGGGGCTCGGGGTTGGGGGGGAATCCATTGTTCACCGGAGCTCCTCCATGAAGCTGGAAACCTTGATTGCCAGACCAGTATGGAGATGGAGGGAAAATGAATTTATGAAAATCAGGATACTCAACTATCCATTCATTCCCATTGGGCAATTCTAAAGTAAATGGCGGTGTGGAACCATGAGGGTGCTGATAATAAAATGAGAATATTCCTTCGTAATGTGAATTCAGATCTCCATATAAACCTATATCTCCATCACCTATAGCTCCAAAGCACCCATATAAATATATATCATCGCAATTTTCTTCGTTGATCTCTTCTTCAAATGGATCATAGTTCTTATACTGAACATATATCCTTTCTTCAGAGACTAATCCCAGTATATTTGTGTAACCTGGCACTTCATCCGGACGATCTCCAGGTTCAATATTCTGGTATGTTAGATCATTTGTAATGAATATGGTATCAGAACAGCCAAAGGTCATTTTACTTCCCACATCTCCTTCAATCCAAAGCTGACAATATACCATTACGGATGCATTGTTGATGGTGATTGTAGAATAACCATCATCCCATTCGATCGTTTTTACATCAATGTAATTCGCCCAGATTGAATCACCTACGGTGAAATTATGTATAGCATCAGGAAATGAATTATAAACCACGAATGTATCTCGTTCAATAACAATATCTCCAAACTTATAATCTACAGATGATCCGTTTATTTTGGCAACCATAATGTCTCGCCGACGCGATTCTTCGATTTGATAGCCATACAATCTGATATCAGTGGCAATTCCTTCACCTATGCCCACGAAATCGGCATTTTCCTCGTAGCCACCCTGAAATATATCATCCATTGGGGCTGAGTCCTCTGCTGGTTGGTCTGTAGCATAGTCCATGATCCTGCCAGCTGTTGTAACTTTTTTATAAAAAGTTGGCCAGCCGTTGTTATCACCACCACCAGCTTGCTGAATCCAGATGTCATCATTACTATGCATCGGTCCATTAAAAACATCAGGACCCCAGAATTTTACTCGATCAACGTTAGCATATTCATCATTTTCAGATGATTCAGACATTGTGAAGTATTGATAATTAGCCAGGCTATTTCCTTCTACTACTGTTTCCGCATAGCGTCTCACTGGAGATGTTTTATAATTTGTACCATCAAATTCAAAGCTGCTTGATTGATTTTTTCGTCCTCGTTGCACATTGATCAGAGAAGACCCAATTTTAATCTCTGCACTTGCGTAATCTAACTGGTTATCGATACTGTATGTTGTATATCTCCCATTACTATAGATTTCTATTTTGTGATCACTCGCATTGAATCCAAGCTCATTTTCCGCCAATATGAGTGTTGTGCGGGATTTTTCAGACCTTAAGATTGTTTCTGCTTGAAGTATATCATTGGAATATTGCACCTGCATGTTATCGAATCGCACTATACCTATTAGCGATATCGACGAAATTGATGTTATTAATATAACTATCACTGAAACGCTTAAGAGCAGTATGACTCCCTTTTCACTAATTAAGAGTTTTTTCATATTTTCTCCTGCCTTAAGCAGTACCAGACCTTGGCACATTGCCAATAAAAACCTTGGTCTCGTAACGGATAGTCCGTGTATTCATCAATAAATCATCACTTGCAGATTGCCCATTCCTGCGTTCTCGAAATCTCACACGAGCCTCTAATTTAATTCCCAGCAATCTGACATTACCTTCAGAATCTACTTTCAGTGGCGTGAAAAAGTCTCCTGTGTTTATCAATTGATATTTCTTTTCACTTCCGATTTTACTTGTTGACTCAGGGAATAGCTGGATAATTGGATTGTTAGGATCAAGAGGCGACCTAAATGTTGAAATTCCATATTGCCCTGAAATGTATAATTCGCCATTATTTATCCACGCAATGGATTGTATTGTGGATGCTGATGCAGTCTGTACTCCTAATGTTATTCTATCTTGATTGCTTCCTATTCTCACCTGATTAGCTGACAACAAGCCGCAGAGAGGTTCTTTGTTAGTGTTTACTCCAGTTTCTATATAGCCACAACGTAATGTCTCTATTGCTTGGAATAAATCATCCTCCATTTTTGTGTAATCTCTAATGTCTGAATAAGTTGTGATAAAACTACTTATGGACAATGTCATCACAAATATTACTATTAACCCTAAAGGTAGTGATGCTACTAAGTCGGGCAATAAAATTCCTTTCTCGTTTCGTATTTTATTGAACAATTACCCCACTCCTTTTCCAATAGTAGTATTCCTCTATCTTCACTTTGCGTTCTCTGTTAAGGTGTTCAGCCGATCCTACTATCGGATTTTCTTTCCAGATTACTTCCACGGTCACCACATCATAATATATGTTTAAATAGCCTGGTTCAAGATTAGGTATTCCGCCTGCTGTCGTTGATACCCTTACTTCACAATCCAGAACGTCACCTTTTAGTTCATCAAGCGTTACATTCTCTATTAGCGGTGTCACATGAGGATATGATGTTAGTCCTATATTGCGATTGTCGTATTTGACCTTTTCAATGTAGCCCTGAGCGAGTAATAATGCCCTTCTTGTATGATAATTTTCTATTACGTGATATTTTGCATATTCAATTGATATGAATAATCCCAAAAGGGCTATTGATACTATAAGCATCATCGCTAATACGCTAATCAATCCAAAACCAGATTCATTACGTATATCTACTATTTTTCTCATTAGAATCCTACGCCGGTCGCAAACATCTTGGGATTATCTGCAACCTGCTCCGCTACTGTCCTATCGATCAATCCGTTCATTACATGATTGTATAATGATTGATCTACGGTTTGCATACCTTCTTTGGTTCCACTCTGGATCACTGAAGGTATCTGGTATGTTTTCTCTTCACGAATCAAATTTCGCACAGCTGCATTAGCTATCATGATCTCCAGGGCAGGTATTCTACCATCAACATCTTTACGTGGTAAAAGGGTCTGTGCCACTACTGCCTGCAAAGATTCTGATAGCATTGATCTTATCTGTCCCTGCTGTTCCCTGGGAAACATATCAATTATACGGTCTATTGATTTTGTAGCACTTGATGTATGCAATGTTGCCATTACAAGATGTCCAGTCTCAGCAGCGGTCAATGCCAGTGACACCGTCTCAAGATCACGCATCTCTCCCACAAGGATCACATCCGGATCCTCACGCAGAGCTGAACGCAATGCTGCCGTAAATGACCATGTA
>JAVCCT010000279.1 GCA_030765325.1 Candidatus Stygibacter frigidus
AGTGTTATTATTGTTAAATAAGTGTATTAATCCACGGGTGTAAGTGAGATTTTATTGTAGCTCAAACTTTCCAGTTTGATCTTAAATTAAGAACTTAATCTGGAGAGATTAAGCTACGTTTTTAAAAACTATCATGTCTTGACTTTCTAAAATGAGTATTTATATTTTAACTACTCTCTTATCCGTCATCAGGTGATCTGCGATGTCATACATGTTGCTTACTTTGCCTATAGCGAGATTATCTGCGATTTCAAAGAAATTGAGGCAGGTGCCGCAGACGAGGATGTCTGTGCCGCTATCAGCCAGGATTTTGAGGTTGGGCAGGGAATCACTATCATTGAGGCAGAGATATACGCCTGAATTCATAAATAATATGCGGGTGGGTGGTGTATCCAGTTCTGTGAGGGTGAATGTGAATGCTTTCATGAGTTTTCTTCCCAGGTCATCTGAGCCGATGCCCAGGCAGTCTGAGCTGATAAACACGGTTTTTCCGGCAGCATCAGCAGCCTCCTCTGATTTTATATCATTGCCTGCAGATCTCTGAACGGTGGCATAAATAGTGAAATCACCGATAGTCTCTTTGATCCGGTCAACTTTGCTGCCGGATTTTTCGATGAAACTGCTTACATTATCACGAGCGGCTTTGTTATCAACCAGGATCTCCAGTTGATCAACCCCTCCCAGTTCCAGGGCTTTTTTTGTTCTTAGTACTGGTTTGGGGCAGTCCAAACCTCTGGCATCAATCACTTTTTTCATATTCTTTTCCTCCATCATTATATTTTATTTGATAAATATTATCATATTTTATCTGGTTTTGGTTGCAGATCAGAAAAATTTCGGCAATATCCATTTCACGTACCAGCAAGGCAAAGCCGCATTCAGCGGAAATTTCGCGGGGCGTGGGGATAAGCTCGAAATCGAGTTTCAATTCTTTAAATATATCTTCTGCTGCCATGGCAGAATGAGTGCTATTAAAGGTAATTACTATCTGGCGGTTCATTTATTCATACCCTTGAGCAGTTTGGCTGCAGATTCAATATCAGCAGGAGTATTGAAGTAACCCGGTGAGAAACGGAGAGTGCCTCCTACTTCATAAGTACCCAGATGTTTATGAGCTGCTGGAGCGCAGTGCATACCCATGCGGCAGGCGATATTTGCTCTATCAAATTCCCAGGCGAGATCAGAAATGCTGCAAGAGAGCGAAGTAAATGAAACCACACCCGCCTGCAAATAAGGACTAATTGGACTGTGGATAATAATGCCTTCAATTTCAGCAAGTTCCTGAAGAAACTGGCTGGTAAGCAGCAGTTTTCTGGCAGCGATCGTCTCAATTCCGGTATCGAGAAGAAATTGGAGACTTACCTGTAAACCGGCAAGACCAGGAAGATTGGGAGTTCCGCCTTCCAGCAGATCGGGCATATCATCGGGCTGATATTCACTACTGCTGCGGCTGCCCGTTCCTCCAGGCATCAGGGACTGCAAGCTAATTGAATCAGACACATATAAACCTCCTGTGCCCATGGGACCGAGGAGACCTTTGTGACCGGGAAAGCAGATGATATCAAAATCCTTAGCATCTACCGGATTTGAGCCGAGTACCTGGGCAGCATCAAGGATGACAGGAATATCATATTGATGAGCCATCCGGGCTATTTTATTATACGGCAGCAAATAGCCATTAACGTTGGAAGCAGCCGTGATGATGAGCAGATCAGGTTTTTGTTCGAGCTGCTTTTTTAGATGCTGCCAGTTAATCTCATAATTATTTATTTTAATAAAGTCAATTGAGATATTCATTTGCGATTCGAGCTGACGCAGGGGGCGCATTACGGAATTGTGTTCATAGGGCGAGGTAAGTACTTTGAAACCTGGTTTTACGATGCCTTTGAGGGCAATATTCAAAGCTTGAGTAGTATTCATCGTGAAGCAGATATTAGATGAGTTATCAGTATTGAGAAGTTTTGCCAGCAGCATGCGGGTTTGATAGATGATACGGGAAGACTGCCGAGCAGTGGAATATGAAGATCGTCCGGCATTTGCCCCGATATCAGTAATAAATCTACTGACAGCATCAGCTACACCCGGAGCCTTGGGGAAGCTTGTGGCAGCGTTATCCAGATAGATCATTATATAACCTCCAGTTTATCAATCAGCTTAATGCCAAACCAGAGGGAAATTGCGATTATAGCATTATAGCTGAAATTATTTCTTTACGACCAAATCTGCCAGATCTGGGTTCCAATATTCAAAGTCATCTGCGATAATATTCAACCATATTCAAATCTCCTTAAAAAATCAGTTCCAAAAAACCAGGTAACGTCTGATTGTCCATTATTTTTATTATTGCCAGTTTTTCGCTGAGATATTTTTTATCTGTCAGTTTGGGAGGTAGTATGATTAATATAGTAGATAATAAGTTCATGACATCGCTGGTTGACCAATTGCGCCATACGGGAACGGAACCGGCAGAATTTTACCGCATCACATTATTGATCGCACAATTGCTCACTTATGAGGCAATTAAAGGTGAAGAATATGAGAATAAAGATATTCCCATGTGGACTGGTGATACATATTCAGCTACTGTCTTTGATCAGAAGAAGATCGTGATCATGCCAATTTTGCGAGCTGGGATCGGGATGCTGGACGGTGCCAGACACCTGCTGCCTGCTGCTCAGGTGCAGATATTGGGTATGTTTCGCAATGAAAGCACTCTGGAACCGGTGTGGTATTATAACAAGCTTCCGGCAGACATGAGTGGGCAGCATGCTATATTGATAGACCCCATGCTGGCAACTGGCGGAACTCTTGTGGATGCCGTACTGGAGCTGAAAAAGCATAACTGCGAGAAGATCACCATTCTGGCAATAGTAGCATCACCGGAAGGAATCAATAGACTGAAAAAGGAAGCACCGAATGTGAGGGTATTTGTGGCGGTTAAAGATGATCATTTGAATGAAAATGGCTATATCCTGCCGGGCTTGGGCGATGCCGGAGACCGGATATTTAATACTTGAACTTAGATTCTTTTTAAAATATTGTTTGATAAATGTTGCCCAGGCAAAACCTTCTGCATGGTCGATAGACCTTCCGAATGGTTGACTTTGCACTTGATTGTGGGCAGTGGACATAGCGGACGCAGAGGACTAAGAGGACTTAAGAGCGAAACCTGCTGAGCAATTAGTCGCCACCATTGCGGAGGATAAAACCATCCGCAAGGTAGCTTACATCAATAACTTAACTGGGTGGTTGAGATTAACCTTGACTGGGTTAAGGTGTATTGTTATAGTGCTTATATAATAAAAAAGTGAAGAAGGATAATTGAACGATATTAAAAAAGTAATTTTTATGATCCTGCTGGTATCATGTTTTGTGATGCTGGCTGATAGTGGATACATTTTGAAGAGTATCGGGTTTGAAGGAAATAGGGCATTATCTTCGGGGGTTTTGAAGAAGAATCTTAATTTGGCGACTCAGAGTCTGGGTGACAAAATATTTTTCTGGAGAACTCAGCCTTATTTTAATGAGATTTATCTGGAAGAGGATATTAAGCAGATAATTGTGCAGTATCAGCAGGCGGGATTTTTGAAAGTTGAGGTGAATGCAAAGCGTGAGATCAATGAAAAAGCTAATAAAATTGAAATCAAATTTATTATACATGAAAATCAGCCGGTATTGATAGGAAAAATCAGTTATAATATTGAGGCGAGTGGTACAGATAGCAAAAAGACCGTTCAATCATTACTTGATGAGCTTTCTGCTGATCTTTTAGCCCAGAAAGGTGACCGTTTTCAGGATAATAATATCAATAGCAGCGTAAAACAGGTCAATCGAGTTTTGAGGAATAATGGATTTCCGGAGCCGGAAACTGATTTTAGCATAGAATTATCTGAGGATAAAAGGTTTGCTGATGTAACTTATCGGGTAAATGCAGGTGAGTTTTGCAATTTTGGTGAGATACAGGTGCTGGGTAATGAGAAGCTGGCGGAATCAGTGATACTTAAGCAGATCACATTCTCTGAAAATGAAAGCTATGACCTGCGAAAAACTCAAAAGACGCAGCAGCGTATCCAGAATCTGGGGATGTTCCAGTTCGTGACCATAAAATCAATGCTGAATGAGATAGAGAATAATAAGGTACCTATGGAAATACTGGTAAAGGAATTGCCTTACTGGTCGGTGAAAACGGGGGTTGGTTATGGGCTTGAGGATAAATTCCGGGTATCGTTGAAAGTGGAAAAGCTGGGATTTATAGGTGGAGCGAGACGGGCAACTTTTTTTGCTAAATATTCATATCTTGAGCCTTATCATTTTAGTCTGGATATCACTCAGCCTTCCTTTATCAATCCTCAGGGCAGCATTAGCATCAATCCATTTCTGATCAAGGAGCATGAGGAATCTTATGATCTGCAGAAATATGGATTCAGCACAACTTTGCGGCAGAATATTACTAATATCGCCAATACCTTTATCAAGTATAAATTTGAGCGGGATAATCTGCAGATCAATAGTGATCTTACTGATGAATTACTGAATGTAACCCAGGAAAATTACAATAAATCGAGCATTTCAGCCGGTATTTCGATAGATGATTCCAGTCCCGCTTTTTCACCTTTGCAAGGTTATTCAGCATCATTTGTGACCACACTATCCGGGCTAAAGCTGGGTAGTGAATATCATTATCTGCAGGGTTTGATTGATTTGCGGAAATATAATGAGATATATGCTGGTGCCGTGTTGGCAGGGAAAGTAAAAGCTGGAATTATGCAACCCATCTGGGGAGATGATACTACGCCGATTGATGAACGTTTTTTTGCTGGTGGCAGCAATTCCATCAGGGGCTGGGCACGTGGCGAAGTGGGACCTCAAAGCACAGACGGAATAGCTTTGGGAGGAGAAAGTTATCTGGAATTCTCTGCGGAATGGAGACAGCATCTCTGGCGGATACTATCTGGCGTGATATTTTGCGATGCGGGAAATGTGTGGGCAGGATATGATGAATATGATTTGAATGACATGAGATATTCAGCAGGATTAGGTATCAGGATAGATACTCCCATCGGACCTGTTCGTTTTGATGCAGCGCAGCCTTTGTGGAGTGCTGATAAGCAAATTCAGCTTCATTTGAATATCGGGCAGGCATTCTGATGCGCAAAGTGTTAAAAATTACGGGCTGGATTTTACTGATAATATTGGCATTATTAATTATTGCATTGATCTTTATCCAGACACGACCTGGGAAGAACCTGATCACTGATCTGATACTGGAAAACGTGAATGGCAAACTGCAGAATGCGGAGCTAAGTATCCAGCGGCTGGATGTTAATTATCTTAGCTCACTTTCCCTGCAAGGTGTTAGTATCAGCCATGAAGGCGAGAATATTTTGAGTCTTAAGGAATTCAGGATTCATTATTCGCTGAAAAGTATTATGTCAAACCGGATAACAATCAGCGGGATATTATTTGATGAACTAAATCTCATCTTACGGCAGGATGCTGAAGGTGAATGGAATCTGATATCAATATTACCGACAGCAGCTCAAAAAGTAAAACCTCAAAAAGAAACTAAAAATTCTAACTGGGAAATTGTATTGGATGATTTCAGCTTAAGAAATAGTGAGATCAAGATCAATTCTACCAGCATATCTGATATTATGCTGCATTTTGCTGGGAAATATTCTGAAGCTGAAAGTTACATCAATCTGGATACATTCAGTTTTAATAGTAATGATCCTGATCTTAAGTTAGAAAATCTGGAATTTATGGCGCAACTGGAGAATTATAAAGTAGTGCTGGAAAATATGCAGATCAGGACAGCCGAAAATCTGATAACTCTGAGAGCTGAAATTGATCTTGATGATCTGGATAATGGATTTGTGAATATTAATAGTGATTCTTTGAATTTAACAGAATTCTCAGGCTTTATTCCGCTGGAAGATATCAAAATGTTACCGGAAATAAATCTGGGACTAACGCTTAAGAACCAGAACGCGGATTTTAATCTGGAAATGAATGAAGCAGGTCAGAGATTAAATGTGACGGGAACAGTGAATTCTGTATTTGGAATTCCAGATTATCGACTGAAATTGGCTTTGGAGCATTTGGATGGAGATCATTGGCTGGATGATCCTCAATATGACTCAGATATCAATCTTAATTTAACCGTGAACGGAAAAGGAATTGAACTGGAAAAAGCGGAAATGGATTTCCAATTCAATGTGAAGCCCAGTTATATGGGTGACCACAATGTAAACTCGATAGTCTTAACGGGACATAAATCAGGGAGTTCAGCAGATTTTGACACGGATATCAAAGGAGATTTTGGCAAGATCAATATATCGGGAGCAGCAGCAGATATTTTTGATGAAGTGAGCTATCACCTGCAGGGTAGTCTGGAAGGTCTTGATCTGGCAAAATTAGATATAAATGATTCACTGTATTCTGATCTGAATCTGGAATTTGATGTAACGGGAGAAGGAAGTGATCCTGAGTTATTAACTACTGACTTGAAAATCAATGGTGAACATTCTACGTTAATGGGAATGGAAATTAATACGCTAAAGGCAGATATTCATTATGAAAAAGGTGAATATATTGTCAGAGACCTGCAAGTAATGAATCCTGCTGCTAAGCTTATACTGAAAGCTGATGGTAATATAAAAGGTGAACATAATCTTGATTTTAACCTGCTGGTGAATGATTTACAATCTATAAGCAAGTTAGTAAATGCTGAAACTCTGGATGGTAGCGGGGAAATTAGGGGTAATATCACAATAAATAATGAAAGTTATAAGGCAAATGTTAATCTGAGCATGAAAGAACTGCTTTATAATGAGTTTGCACTGGGTGAGATTTCAGGTGAGATAGATTTAGATAGTGAACTGAAAAAAACTATTGATGCCAAATTAGACATGAAAGATTTCAA
>JAVCCT010000124.1 GCA_030765325.1 Candidatus Stygibacter frigidus
AATAAATATTCCCTACGGGAAAAATGTCAATTACCTGAAATAGACATATATGATGAATATGTGCACTTTTTGGCAGAAAAATGCGGAAATCTGCAATGAAATCAATTACTTAGGTTGAACAGTCTCAGTTGAGGTCAATATAAAAAAGTCACAGATATTTATGCCGTGATGCTTATTATGACCAAAATTTACTCCCCCTGTACCCTCCCGGTGGCTTTTTTGATAGAATATTACTTGCAATATTAAAATGTAACAATAGTATTGTTTTTGTAATAATGATAAAAGAATAAAAAGCAGCCTGTTAGATCATGGCAAAAAGGGTGATCAGCATGTTTCCCAGCAGAAGCACAGCCAGAATGATAAAATAGCAGGTGGAGAATAATCCAAGTTTCACCAGCGTTTTAAACACAGATTGCTGATAGTACCTTTTCAAGGCTATATATAAATATACAGAAGAAAGCAAAAAGAATATCGCAAACACGATCTCAAAATGAATAATACGAAACAATATCATCGTGAAAAAGAAGAAAGAGTGCACATGCAGCAGGAAGATAAGATGCTGGAAATATAGGATTTTTCGTCTGTAAAGCAGCTTAAGGATCAAAGCAGCAAGCGGTAGCAGGAAAAACATGATTCTGGGAGCATTATTGATAAATGAAGTAGTGAATTTATCCTGATCTACATGAATGTTTTGATCCAGAAATTCAATTGTCCCTTCTGTATCCGATTCAGCATCTTTTGTCAATTTATGAGCATTTTCCATCAACATCGCTTCCAGACTGTCCGCATTATTTGCTTCGATGCCGGTTTCCACCAGTTTTACTCCTTTATCGATTTCAGAGTAAAAATTATGAACAGCGAAGGTGAGGAAATAGAGCATACTGAAAATCAGGTAAAGTCTGAGGGGAGAAATATAGGACTCTCGCCTGCCTTTGAAATATTCAATTGTGAGCAAACCCGGATGAAAGAGCAGATATTTCACGGTTTTTATAAAACGCGAATCAAGATTGAAAGCATGAGAGGTAAATTCCTTTATCATCTCCTTGAAGGTAGCTTTATATTCCCGATTCTCCTGTCCACAGGCAGGACAAAATCGATTATCTACAAACTCTCCACAATTAGGACAATGTCGTATTTCTTTTTTATCTTCTGGCATAAAAATTCCCTTTTTAACTTAGCATCCGGGTTTATGAGCGGACGCAGAGGACAAAGCGGACTTAGCAACTTCTGCTAATTACCAAACGAGTAATATATTATAAAATAAGCAAGTAATTTTTAATATTCCTACTAACTGATCCCAGGCAAAGTCCGCTATGTCCTCTTCGTCCGCTTAGTCCCTAGTTGACAAATGAGCAGCAGCCAGGAAATATGAGAGTTGAAAAGGCAGGCAGGTGGTTGTAATGATAAAATATATAAAAATAACCGGAGCAAGAGAACATAATCTAAAAGGATTTGATCTCTCTATCCCACATAACAAGCTGATAGTGGTAACTGGTGTATCTGGCTCAGGGAAGAGTTCTCTGGCTTATGACATAGTGTTTCGCGAAGGTCAGCGGCGCTATCTGGAAAGCATCAATGCCTATGCCCGGCAGTTTATGGATAGAGCGGGACGTCCTGCTGTAGATAACATTACGGGCATTCGTCCGGCAATTGCTGTAAGCCAAAACAGTCTGCATCGCAGCAGTCGCTCCACGGTGGGTACTCTGACGGGAGTTTATGATTATCTGCGCTTGCTTTTTGCCAGATATGGTGTAAAATCAGCTGATAGTGAAATAGAACTCAAACGAAGTTTATTTTCCTTTAACAGCAAATTTGGTGCCTGCGAGTATTGCCGTGGCTTAGGTGTGGTGGATGAGATTGATGCAGATATATTGATCAAAGATGAAAAGCTGACTATTCGGGAAGGTGCTTTTGAGATGACCACTCCCAGTGGATATATCGTATATTCGCAGGTGACTATGGATGTGCTGAATACGGTGTGTCAGGCACATGGCTTTAATGTGGATATCCCCTGGCAGGAGCTTTCTGAGGCAGAAAAGCTAATAGTACTTTATGGCTCAGAGAAGATCAAAGTACCCTTTGGTAAGCACACTCTGGAATAAAGGATGAAATGGAGCGGAATAACTGCTCGTCCCCGCGAGGAAGGTTATTATAAAGGCATCATGAATATAATGACGGATATCTTGCAGCGGGATAGAAATGGTAATATCTTGCGCTTTGCCAAAACAGTTTCCTGCCCGAAATGTCAGGGTAAAAGATTGCGTCAAGAAGCTCTGGAAGTAACATACCAGGGCAAAAATATTGCTGAATATAGTGAAATGAGCTTAAGAGAACTGGCAGAAGAATTCCAGCCGGGAGCGAGTAGGGGAGAAGAACTCCTAAGAGCAAGTATCGCAGGTAGATGCCAAATTGGCGCTCAGATTGGCTTAGGTCATCTGCACTTGAGCAGAAGCAGCGAGACGATATCAGCAGGAGAAGGGCAGAGACTGAAATTATTAACCATCTCAGCAACGCAATTACGGGACATGATCTATGTGTTTGATGAGCCATCAATCGGTTTGCATCAGTCAGAGATCGGGGCGTTATTGGGTATGCTTTTTGAATTACGTGATAATGGTAATACAGTACTGGTTGTGGAGCATGATCCTTTAATTATTCAAGCAGCAGATCATCTAATCACTATCGGACCAGGTGCCGGAACTGCAGGTGGCAATCTGACCTATTGCGGGAAAATGAGCCCGGAGTTCAAACCAGAGAAGTATATACTAAAAGCAGAAAAAGGTCAGATAGAAAAATATATTCGGATTACAGGTGCCAGGGCAAATAATCTTCAAAATATTAATGCCAATTTTGCTTTGCAACGGTTTAATGTGATCACTGGAGTAAGTGGAGCCGGAAAAACAAGCCTGATAGAATCAGTGTTGCTCCCGGCTATAAGTCGCGATAGAGGAAGTCAGCGATTTTACGAATCAATAACTGGGCATGAAGCAGTAAGCAGGATCGTGAAGATAGATCAAAAGCCGATAGGAAGAAGTCCCCGCAGTAATGCAGCCACTTATACAGGCTTAATGGATGACATCCGGGCTGTTTATGCCAGCCAGCCAGCAGCAATTGCGAAAGGGTTAAGCAGAGGGACATTTTCGTTCAATACGCCAGGTGGCAGATGCGAAGAATGTGAGGGTGCGGGAGTGCTTAAGCTGGGTATGCACTTTCTGGATGACATCTCGATGATATGCCCTATGTGCCAGGGGAAAAGATTCAAACCTGAGATATTAGAGATTAAATGGCAGGGGTATAATATTGCTGAACTGCTGGAATTGAGTGTGAGTGAGATGAGGAATTTATTTGAACTCGGCAGCAGAGGAGGCAGGATACTTAAGGTGCTGGAAGAAGTTGGATTGGGTTATTTAACTCTGGGACAGCCAGCAACCACTATTTCCGGAGGAGAAGCTCAGCGCATCAAACTGGCAACGGAGCTGGCAAGATCAAGAAAACCAGGAACGCTGTATTATCTGGATGAGCCTACTACCGGACTGCATGCAGATGATGTGAGCAAGCTGCTCAAAGTATTAGATAACCTGGTGGCTGAAGGCAATACAGTGCTGGTGATAGAGCATGATCCGCAAGTAATATATAAAGCAGATAGAGTGATAGATCTCAGTGATGGTAAAGTGCTGTATGAAGGCAGCGTGAAAAGTCTTCTGGATAGATCAGATAATCTTACGGCAAAGGCTTTGCGGGGAGAAATTGAAGCTCACAGCAAACCTGGAACAAAGAGTCAGAATTCAGCAATAGAATTTAAGCAGGTAACCACAAATAATCTTCAGTCAATTAACGTATCCATCCCGCGAGGAAAAATCACCGCAATCACGGGCATTTCGGGTTCAGGAAAATCATCCCTGGCATTTGATACTATCTATGCTGAAGGCTGGCAGCGCTATCTGGAAAATCTACCCGCTTATAGTGGAAATCTGCTGGCAAATACTAAGCGCGGAGAACTGGAAAGTTTTTCGGGACTGGGAGCTATGCTGGCGATCCGGCAGCAGAGCAGTCCGCATAATCGCCGTTCCACCCTAGGAACATATAGCGGGATTTACGACCTGATGCGTTTGCTGTATTCACGTTTGGGAGAAGGAGGAAGGTTGCCGGTGAGTGATTTTTCTTTTAATAATCCGGCAGGGGCTTGTGAAAACTGCAAAGGTCTGGGTACGGTGCTAAGTTGCGATCCCTACCTGCTGATCACTCATCCCGACCGCAGTATTTATGATGGGGCAATGAATGGAACTAAGCGGGGAAAATATTACGGTGAAAAACAGGGGCAATATCTGGCAGTTTTAAAAAGCCTGGAGAAAGAAAAAGGCTTATATTTTGCCAAACCCTTTAATGAATTGACAGAAACCGAAAAAGAAATTATTTTATACGGTACTGGTGAGCAGGAATATGAAGTTATCTGGAATTTTTCCATAGGCAAAAGGCAGGGAGAACAAAAATTCAGCAGTAAATGGCTTGGATTTGTAAATCT
>JAVCCT010000327.1 GCA_030765325.1 Candidatus Stygibacter frigidus
GGTTAAAAGAGAACTGTGAGCCTATCAAACCTGGTAATGCTTTGCGTCCAATACTTAAGAAATTGAAGCAGAATGGACTTGTAGTTATGATGATAGACCAGAATGCCAGATATCAGGGATATCAGCTTGAATTTTTGGGTCATAAAGCCTCTACCCATATTTCAACCGCCAAAATCGCCTTGACGGTAAAATCTCCAGTAGTAGTTACAGGCGTAACACGAACCAGCGAAGGTTATCCATATTTACATTATTACGAGACAATTGACACGTGCAAATATGAGAACACTCTGGAAGGTCAAATAGCGTTAATGCAAGAGCTTAATGATGCCTTTGGCAGGCTGGTAAAAGCTCATCCAGAGCACTGGTTCTGGGTTCATCGCCGATGGCGAAAACCAGAACTGGGAAAACCAGTAGCAGAGATCGAATAATGTCAACTATAGCAATAAATTTTACTAAATGACAATCTTTGAAAAAAGCTTTACAGATTTAAAGAGATAGTGAGTTTTGTGATGGAGAATATTATGAGAATATTATTTATATTGAGTCTGATCCTATTTACATCGATGGTTTGGGGGTTTCAGTTTGAAGCTGGCAGTGGAATTGATGTAAGCCGCATAGAGCGAGAGAATGAGGCAGCTTATCACACAAGCGAAGATGACCGGCATTTTTATTACACATATCCTGAAGCAGACAATCATCAATGGGCAGTAGAATTTGATTTCAAGAGCTACTTCAGCAATGTTGACAGTCTTACATTTACGCCTTCAAGTGCCTGGATATATCTGCCAAATTTCACGGTCAGCGGAAACATGACAGCTGGCTTATACCAGGCAGGGTCTAATGGGCCCGGAGTAGAGATCACATCCGGCACGCTTAATAATTCAAGCCTTATCGCGGGATGGAATGAAATTGACCTGTCAGCTGCAGCAGCAGATACACTTATCTGGCTGGTAGTTAATTATCCTACTGGATTAGGTAATCAGCAATATATCTCAGCATCTAATGGAGATGGAAGTCACAGCTATTATTGGGATCCATATTATGGAGAAGAAGGAAGCTGGATGAGCATGTCCGCAAGCGGTTTTGCGAATGAATTTTTATTCACCTTATCAGGTGAGTTTCATTTTATGAATATAGATATTGAGGTATCAGATTTTTATCTGGAAGGAACCTTTGCAGCAGGAGAAGAAATATTTCCCAGGGCAACTATACATAATAACTCATCTGTGAGTGTGGACAGCCTTTCTGTTGTGATAAAAAAGGAATTTCCTGGTGATACTCATATAGATACTCTTTATGTATATGATATAGCTGCTGGAAATGATATTGAGCTTTCTGATATTGATGATATAAGTTATATTTTGAGTTCTTATCCAGGGCAGTATAAATTTAGTACCACTCTGTATTGTAATGGAGATCTGCCTTTTTCAAATAATAGTATTGTGATAAATAAGAATACCTTCAATTTTAGTCAACCCAGCATAATGCTGGAAAATATGGTAGAACTTGATGATACATATACATATAGTATCTGGACAACCCAAAACGGTATCACTGATTATCAATTGCTACCGATCAATTATTTCCCCAATTATCAGGATATCAATTATTATAATACACTTGCTGAGGAGCGATTTCATTATTATGAGCTATATAACTTACCGGCAACAGTTATCTGTGGAGACCCTTTGATCGGTTTTGATACTTTTAATTATGAGGATCATTTACTGGAAAAATTTGCAGAGATAGATAGTTTGCACAGCTTTGTGATGATAAATGATATTACTGCTTTGGTTGATACTTTAGAAGAAGTTTACGTAACAGTTCTTCTTGATCCAGGTGAAAATCTGGTAATGACAAGTCTGGCTTCATCATGTGAAATATATGGGATGATCTATGAAGAAGGACTTCCTTTGGATGAGCAATTAGAAGGGAAAGTATTTCTTGATACTCTAAAATTTGCTGCAGCCGGATTGAGTGGGTTAGCCAATGGCGTACCAGTAGAGAAGCAAACCAGATTTAATAAAATATATAAATTTACACCCATCAGCGGAGATTTAGACAACTGCAGGCTATTATTCTGGGTGCAAAATACAACTGACAACACGATCTGGGCAACAGGAGAGATCTCATTTTCTGATTTTGGTGAAGTGGGTACTTCTGATGATGAAATAAGCCCAGCCCCAGCTTTTGTGGCATATCCTAATCCCTATAATCTTAAAGGCAATATGCAGATAAAATTACCAGAAAAAGTCAGCCGTAGTTCAATTCAGATAAATATTTATAATATCAAGGGACAAATAGTGCGGAATCTATCTGCTGGAGAGCTTAATTGGGATGGATATGATAACCAGCAACACCTGGCATGTAATGGGATTTATTTTATGCAGATAAACCATTCCAGCAGCAAGGACTGGCTTAAGGTCATGGTGGTGAAATAGCTAATGATTAATCGCAAGATATTTAAGCGAAATTATCAGGAGCTGACGGGCTGCCTGCATGTGCATACTGAATATTCTTATGATTCTCACACACCAGTAGCAGATGTGATCAAAGCAGCATATAAGCACAAGCTTGATTATATAGGCATTAATGATCACCTTAGTAACGAGGCAAAAGAAGATGTTTTTTTTAAGGATGAAAAGAGATTAACTCTTATCCCGGGATTTGAGATCAATGATATCGATAATAATAATCATCTGCTGGTTTATGGCAGTAATGAGGTGCTTAAAAATAAAGCAGCGGCAGAATATGTGCCCTATTATCATGACCAAGGTGCAATCACATTTGCTGCTCATCCATTTGAACGAAGATCATCGCGACAGATCAGAAAATATGTGTGGACCGATACTTCAATCAATCAATTTGCTGGACTTGAGATTTGGAATGCCCTTTCTAACTGGGTCTCGAAAATACGTCCCAGTATAAATGGTCTATTATGGGTGTTGCTGGCACATAATTTTATTCGTCGCGGTTCACGAGCTGCTATCAAATGGTGGGATGAATTGAATAATGCCGGAACCCGCAGAGCAGCTATAGGCTCAGTAGATGCACATGGTTTAATATTTAAGAAGATGTGTTTCAGCTTCACACTTTTGAAGCATAAATTCATGTTTAACACAGTGCGAACCAATGTGCTGCTACCTGAAGGCTGGGAGATTAATAAATTCAGTATTTTGAAAGCACTGGCAGAAGGTCGCAGCTATGTGATCAATTATCATCGAGGCATACCTTATAATTTTTATGCTGGAATATCAGCCCAGAATGAACCGGGTGTGAGTTTTGGAGAAGATATGGATTATAAGCCGGGCTTGCATTACTATTATCATTTACCCAAGATTGCCAGAGTTAGATTATATTGTAATGGTGAGTTACATAGTCAGCAGCTTGATGAAAAAGGCAAATTTGAAATTAAAAATCCAGGTAATTATCGATTAGAGATATTATTGAACAGATTAGGCTGGATTTATACAAATAATATTTACGTGAAATGAGGTATTCATGGAAAAAGCAGTAAAAATATTTAGACAGGATCTATCAGATTATTTAAATAAAGAAATTGAGACCTGCTTTCTGGTTACAGAAAAAGAACTGCGGGAAAGCAAGAATGGCAATTATCTCAGGCTGCGATTATCCGATAAAACAGGTAATATAATGGGAAATGTGTGGAATAATGCCGTATCAATCGCAGATAAGTTTGAAAGTGGAGATATTGTATTATTAAAAGGTACTATCATCAGCTATCGAGACCAGCTGCAGATCACAGTCCAAAAAGCAAGAAAGGTACAGGATTGGGAAATTGATATTACAGACTACATTCTGGCTACGGATAAGGATATTCATAAGCTAAATGAGCGGTTGTTTTTCCTGATTGATTCGGTTACTAATGAATCATTGAGTGAGCTGCTAAAATCAATCTTTGAAGATAAAGAGTTTCTGGTGAATTTCTCTCAGGCACCAGCAGCAAAATCATGGCATCATAACTATCTGGGTGGTTTGCTGGAACATACCATTAGCGTGGCTAATTTGTGTGAATTCAGCTCGCATTATTATAATGTGGACCGAGACTTGATCATAACTGGAGCTTTATTGCATGACATGGGAAAAGTGGAAGAATACACGGCTCCCCCAGCCATCAATTTTACAGATATGGGCAGATTGATAGGGCATATAATCATTGCTGATCAGATAATCACCAGTAAAGCACAATTGATCAATAATTTCCCATCTGAACTTCTGATGAAATTGCGTCATCTTATCCTTTCACATCATGGAGAATATGAAAAGGGTTCTGCGAGATTAC
>JAVCCT010000205.1 GCA_030765325.1 Candidatus Stygibacter frigidus
ATAACTTCAAAAATACCTGGCAAAAACAAAAAAAAGAATACACTAAATACCTCGGATTGGGACTTTTTATCACTTTAGTATTTATTATCCCTATCGCAATATTATCCTATATTTTCAGAAACAACTATTGGATTACTAATCTGTGCTTACTCTTTCTGGTCCCATTTACGCTTATTCCCTTTGCTCTGAAAGAAGATCTGACTTTCTCAAATTATGCTGCTAATATCAAATATTATCCTCAATTCTGGCTGCTGACACTCATTGCTATACTTTACTTTTTTGCCCTTAAAGTCATTTGCACTGGTTATCTCCTCGACATAATGGTTGATTCCGTTTTGCATATTGTCCGTTTGATAATGGTGCTTTATGGTATTGCCTGTGTGATACCTGTACCGGTTTTGATGGTGGAAAAAAAGATTGATCCCCTTCGCGCCATCATCTATAGTATCAAAGCTGGGCATGAAACCAGATGGCAGCAGTTTTTTACCTCTATTCACATTTTTTTAATTAATTTACTGGGAGCACTTTGCTTGATGGCGGGACTGCTGGTATCATTGCCTTTCACTTATGTATTGATCAGAAATTACTATTTGAAAATGGAAGAATATGAACTTTTTATTTCTCCAAATCCCACTCTGTAGGCTATGGGATTATCACAAAGTTTTTCATTTAAATATAAAATTAATTTCAGGGAGATTAAAAAAATGGACAAAAGCAAAAGATACATAAATATGTGCAAAAAAGCTGATGAGATCAAGGCACATTGGAAACCGGAACAGGGTGATTATTTCTATGGTATTCCTAAGGATCTTGCTGATATGGAATATGAAAAAGGAATTTACCAGTTTTTATTGTGTGAAGATGATTTTTATAATATAATTCCTGATAATTATAATATTAAAACAAAAGAATTTTCCGGCTTTGGTGATGAAGATGAAACCATTTTTTTGCCTAGACAGGATAACTTGCAGTATATGATTGATTTTGAATTACCCTATGACCTGATCAAAGAATTTAATACATGGGTTGAAGAATTAGATATCTCTATGAAAGAGAGATTGCAGACCCTTGAACAGATCTGGCTCGGATACGTAATGTTTAGAAATTACAGTAAGATATGGACAGGTAAAGGCTGGGAACATGTCAGCTATTCCTAATTTATTTAATGATCTTCCTGAATTCCCCTTTCCAGAGGAGATCACACAAAGTTTATTTACAAGACAGAATATCAGGATTGAAAAGATCATTTCTTCTGGTCAGGTATCTCCTCCTGATTTCTGGTATGATCAACCTCAAAATGAATGGGTTTTAATTCTCTCAGGAGATGCCGCTATAAAATTCAAAAAACCTGATCAGATATTCCAGCTGAAAACAGGAAATTATCTCTACATACCAGCTCATCAATTGCATCAGGTGGTAAAAACTTCTGATTCTGAGAACACTATCTGGCTGGCAATTTTTTTCCCTAATTTCGGACAATAATCTACAAAATGCCCGTTATCGGCACAATATTTTCCAACGCAGGATTATTTGGGCATTAGCTAACTTATTGATGAAGATGTAAATATGCATTGTTAATAAAAAAGTTCTACTTTGGATTGAAAATTGCGTTATTTAATTTGAATTATATTATGTGAGGTTATTATGAACAGCTTGGTGAAAGACCCGATAAAAAGAAAGATTTTTATACTGGTAGTTCTTTTTATAATTGTTGCCTTCAGTATATTAGGTAGTAAAATATTCATGGATAATATTATTAGCTATTTCCAGAAAAGAACATCTAATACTGAATCTCTTTTAAATCTTAACCAGGTTATATATCGCCATGTAATGCTGATCCAGCGTGATTTTGACCTCTTGATCTCTTCCAATTATAATCTCGGAGATGACACCGAAGAGCAAAAAAGTATCAAAAGCAGCTTGAATGAAATTAGAATTGTGCTTAATAATATTGAGTATGGCGGGTCTTATGACTACAATTATTTTGATGACTTCTCCATCTATTCAGCAGGAACAAAGCTGATTCATTTTACCCAGATTTCAAATTTTGATACAAGTAAATACATTAATGTATTCACGGGATCTTTGATCAGGCTGGAGGAAATCAGTAATGAATTAAATGATATTCTTGAAAATAACGATCGTGAAGCCTCTACTTCTATTCTCCAAAGATACGCTAAAGAAGTGAATTTGATCATCCAGACCAGTAATAATGCCATCCTTAATTTTCATAAAGATATTATGACCTACAAATATCATATCAGCCAGAGCATGATGGCTCAGCTCGATAAATACAACCTGATCAGGTATGTGGGACTCCTGGTTATTGGCTTGATCAGTTTAATTATCTTTATCACCACTTTCCTGCAAATCAGCAATATCATTGAAGAACGCAATAAAACAATGATTGATCTTGATAAACTTAATCACTCTCTTCTTAAAGAACTTGAAGTAGCAGAAAATGTGCAGGCATATTTGAAACCCCAGTGGCTGGTGCTGGATGAAAACCTGATATTTTCCGCAACCTATACTCCTTCCAAGAAAATTGGTGGAGATTTTTCTGATACCATCACGATCTCAGATGATAAATATGTAACCTATGTGGGTGATATCTCCAGTCATGGAGTGCAGGCTGCATTGATCATGAGTGCCGTAAAAGCTACTATTAATATGGTGATTGAATCTGAAAAAGATAATCTTCAACCGCATTATATCATCAGGCGGATCAATAATATTATCAGTAAAGAACTTTTCCCCAATAACTACCTCACCTTGCTGATATGTCTTATTGATATCAAAGAAAGAATTGTCACTTACTATAATGCCGGTCAGCCTCCGATAATTACTTTTAATAAGGCGACCAGGAAAACAAACATTGTTTATGAAAAAGGTTCTGTTCCCATTGGCTGGCGCTCTGATTACATTTATTCCGAGGAAGAAGAAAATACTATTGAGCTCACTGATGATACTATTATATTCCTCTTTTCGGATGGAATTTATCAATGCCGAAATAGCAATAATGAACAGCTTGATCTGGAATCATTTTCTAGTTTCATTTCTGATAATTTTGATGAAGATAGACAGGTTATTCTCAGTCACATGCTCAAAAACAGTCTTATTGAAAAAGGATATACTATCAGTTCGGATGATTTCACGCTGGTAAGTTTCTGGCAAAGGAAAAAGGAAGATTCTCCGTCAAGTCAGCTTACGCTAATGAGATCATTACTTACAAACACAAAGGATATTGGTGCTTTCAGTGAGCAATTCGTGCTCAAAAATCAGAATGAAAATTTCGAACTTGCCATGCAGGTGGAATTGATCGTTAATGAGTTTCTTAATAACATCATTGTCCATGGACTCCGCAGTAAATCTGATACCGTTATCCTTTTCAAAATGGAACTGGCTGACGAACTGATTCTCACTTTCTGGGATAAAGGCATCACATGGGATATTCCCAATAAACTACCCGGTCAAGACCCCTTTGCCAATAAAGACGATTGGGATACATCTGGTCGCGGTATCCCCATCATTTATTCACTTACCTCAAAGGTATTCCGCAAAAGACTTGATGAGGTTAATGAAACTGTGATGTATATTCCTCTCAGTGGCAATATGGAGCAATTTTACGATTGATCAGCTACTCCAGAATTTCCGGTCTAAGCTCCTATACTGAATAGCTTCAGCTACGTGATTGGCTTCAATATTATGCGATCCTTCCAGGTCTGCTATCGTTCTTGCCACCTTTTTGATCCGGTCAAATGCCCTCGCTGAAAGTCCCATCCGTTCCATTGCTGTTTTTACAAGCTCCTGACATTCTGTATTCAATTTGCAATATTTCCTGATCAATTTAGGATTCATCTGAGAGTTACTATAGATATTTTCTGCTTGAAATCGATTCAATTGCACCTGACGTGATAGATTTACCCGTTTCTTGATTATCTCAGACTTCTCACCATCCGGCAAAGAACTAAGATCTTTGTATCTCACTGCCGGAACTTCTACATGGATATCTATCCGGTCTAATAAAGGTCCTGATATTTTTGCCCGATAGCGTTGAATATTTGCTACTGAACAACTACATCTATGACCTTCTATGGAACTGCCATAATATCCGCAGGGACAGGGATTCATTGATGCCACCAGCATAAATTTTGCCGGAAATTCCAGGCTTTGGGTTGCTCTTGAAATTGTTACCACTTCATCTTCCAGCGGTTGACGTAATACTTCCAGTACTGATTTCTTGAATTCTGGTAATTCATCCAGAAATAATACTCCGTTATGCGCCAGTGACACCTCTCCAGGTTTCGGATAGCTACCGCCGCCTATCAATGCAATATCACTGATCGTATGATGTGGTGACCTGAATGGTCTTCGTCTGATGATTCCTGTTTTACTGTCCACCAGACCACTCACGGAATGTATTTTAGTAGTTTCCAGTGCTTCTTCAAGGGTAAGATCAGGTAATATTGTTGGAAAGCACTTTGCCAGCATGGTTTTTCCTGATCCAGGAGGTCCTATCATCAATATATTATGCCCCCCTGCTGCTGCTACCTCTAAAGCTCTTTTTACATGATATTGTCCCTTCACGTCATACATATCGAGAATATTTTCTGTTTCCTCTGCAAATATCTTCTCACGATCTACCTGAAAGGGTTCTATTTCTATTTTACCTTCCAGAAATTCCGTTACCTCTCGCAGATGTGTGCCCGGATATACCCGTAATCCTTCTATTACGGCTGCTTCCCTCGCATTTTCCCAGGGCACTATGATACCTTCCACCTTATCAGCAAAACATGCCGTGGCTATAGATAGCACTCCCCGTATCGCCCTTAGCTCCCCATCTAGTGACAGCTCTCCCACCAGTACATACACCCCTTTGCGTGTGATCCTTATCTGGTGCTCAGCCAATAGTACCGATACTGCTATAGGCAAGTCTAATGATACTCCTTCCTTTTTCACGTCTGCCGGTGCCAGATTAACTGTGTAATTATGTGAACCAAATCTGAACCCTGAATTTTTGATCGCTGACCAAACACGGTCTTTACTTTCTTTGATGGAGTTGGAAGGCAAACCGACTATACTGAATTTATTAGTCCCTCCCTTAATATCAGCTTCCACCAATACCGGTTTGGCATTTATGCCCTGGATAGCATAAGACACTGTTTTCCCATACATATTAGCTCCTATCTCTTTACTACTACGGTCTTTTTCTCTACTTTTATATTACCTGAAGCTGAAGTCTCAAAAAGAATTATATAAACTCCCATCTTCACGATATTTCCCGCTTCATTTCTCCCATCCCAGATGTAGTATCCTTTGGCTCCCTGATATTCATGACCAGCTATTTTACATATCTTTCGCCCTTTCAGATCATAGATTGATATTCTCACCAGATTAAGATTCTCGCTGTTTTGATAACTGATCACTGTATGTTCTCCATTCCTTGGACAAAATACCTCTGGAGTGATCGTCAATTTTGATTCTGTTACTGGTAATTCAGTATAAATGCTGTTTGCTTCTCCGGGAGTACATTCTGATACACTGCGGCTCCAGTTGTCTTCACTGGCAGGTAATAGCGGATTTACCCGTTCAATAGATACTCCCTGAATTAACTGGTTCCAAGCCGGATCATAGCTGAATAATTCTATTATATTGCCATATATATCTTTGAGCCCTATCTCACAGCCACTATCTGTTAATCTCTTCAAGCCCGTAGATATTTCCAGATCCTCGCCATATAATTCCCGCATTTCCTCCACATCTGCTTCCGATCCAGTTACCAGTACATATTCTCCTGCAACAGCTATCTCACAGCTGTCATCATCCACTATCACCCATAAATTATCTACCATGCCATAGCCCAGATTCCTTTTTAGTTCCAGCCATTCCGGCTGCCCTGCCTCAGGGTGATACATGATCTCATTGATCACCCAACCCAAACTGCCCTGATTAAAATAATTCACTACTACATTATTGCTCAGATCTGTATCGCCCTCTACATTTAATTGATAGGTGTACTCATAATATCCACTCTCCGGTAACTCGGTATTTATTACCATTACTATTTCCATACTGTCAGAATCGATTATTATATCCTCTGAATAGCTTCCATAATCTCCATCTGAAAGCTCCTGCCAGTTCATTACCAGCTCAGCTTCTTTCACTTGTTCAATTCCCACATTGGTCACCAGCAAATGATGCTCCAGATATTCATTCTGACAGTAAACCCCCTCCAAATCCAGTGCCAGATCGATTATTCCCGGCATCAGGCTATTTGCGTATCCCGCCGTTTGACCAGCGTCACTGATGGAGCTCCCCCAGTCACTTTCATTTGATTGTGGATTGATCCTTTCCCAGCTTATACCCTCTTCATTTCCTGCTTCAGCACCATATTCCACCATATCCAGCAGTGTTCCCCACTCATCTTCCAGATATAATATATCTCCATTATTATTCATTCCCGGTAATTGTACACTTTCTATCACTTGACTTGCAGTAAGCCCATAAGCTGCTATCAAATTTTCCGGTTCATCACATATCACCAGAAATCCTTCCCCCAGATTAGCCGAAGCAAAACTCCCTGTGTTGCCCACAGCATCCCGAATATACAAGTTACCCACAAAGTTATCCACATAGTTATCAACTATTATCTCCAACCATTCACAGCCGTTTCCTAAAGGCTTTATCATCAATTCATTATACCTTAATGGACTCATTTCAATAAGGATCGAACATCCCGAGATATTGTTATCCAAATTACTGTCATATATGGAGTTAATGACTATCTCTGTCTGAGAGTATCCTGCAACTGACTCGCCTAATTCATATTCATATTCCTGGCTCTCATTACCTGATATTTTGTTTATCTGCAAACTCTCAAATGATTGATTATTAAAGTAAATATCAAGGCTGCCAACAAAGTTATCCACACCCCCTGTGGATAGATTATGGATTACTGTGTATAAGCAAATATTACCATCAATTATCGTTA
>JAVCCT010000251.1 GCA_030765325.1 Candidatus Stygibacter frigidus
ACACGATCAGGAATAATGCAAATCAGGGAATCTACTGCGATTATTCTTCCCCGACCATCAGCAATAACACGATCAGTAATAATGGCACTGGAATCTACTGCGATTATTATTCTTCCCCTACCATCAGCAATAACTTGATCAGTAATAATGATAGAGGCGTCTACTGCTATGATTCTTCCCCGACCATCAGCAATAACACGATCAGTAATAATTCTACAGGCGTCTACTGCGATGATTATTCTTCCCCGGTGATCCTGAATAATATTCTTTATACTAATGAAAATGGTATTTATGCATATTCAACACCAGAATCATTGGAACACAATCTATTCTGGTTAAACGATAATTTGGGTAATGGAAGTAATATTCCAGCTGCATTTGGAGAGATCGTAACTGTGAATGCGAATGGTGATTCCTGTGATACTTATTGTAATCTGTTTATGGACCCGATGTTTGTGGCACCATATTATTATGGAAATTATAGCTGGACAGTTGTGGATAGTGTAATTACCTTTTATCTGGCGACGCAGGAAAATTGGCAGACTCCCTATTATGTTGAAGTTTCGAATGATTGGGATATGCATGGAGTTCAGATGGATTGGACGGGTGAGTATTGGACTGCACAGATAGATTTATACTATTTTGGAGAAAATCCGATCAATTATTTTTATTTTTTCGAATATGGGTGGAATTATAGTATTGGTCAAAATGTTGATTTTATAACAGAACCCAATGGACCACCATTTGATCCAGGAAATTTTGACGAAGTAGATTGGCATCTTTTAGAAGGTTCGCCCTGTATTGATGCTGGAAATTCTGATCCGGTTTATTATGATCCCGATGGCACTGTTGCCGATATGGGAGCGTTATATTTTGATCAAGGGTCACCTTCACCTGTTATCAATGATTTTACTGGTGAACCAATTTCCGGTACGGCTCCATTAGTGGTGCAATTTACGCAATCTGTAACGGGCCCCGTTACGGAATACAACTGGAGTTTTGGAGATGCGAGCACTTCTATGCTGGCAAATCCTGTTCATGTATATACAAGCCCGGGAATCTATAGCGTAACCTTAATTGTTACCGGTCCGGGTGGTGTTGATTCCATGACTTTTACGGATTATATCAGCGTTTTAGAATTACAGCTTCCGCCGAGTGCAAATTTCTGCGCATCCCCATTATTTGGAATTGTGCCTTTGGAAACAAATTTTACCAATATGTCAACCGGTGAAATTGAAAGCTATTTATGGGAATTTGGTGATAGCAATACAAGTTCGGAAATAAATCCTGTTTATGAATATCAAAATCCGGGATTATATACAGTAACTTTGACAGCTTATGGTATATATGGTAATGACATCGAAACCAAAACTGACTATATTGAAGTAATGGAACCGGAAGAAGTAATGGCTTCATTCACAGTTTCCGGCAATAATGGCTGCATTCCATATCCGGTAATATTTACCAATCAGTCAGTGGGTACGATCGATTCCTTACTTTGGGATTTTGGTGATGGTGACCTCAGTTTTGAGGCAAATCCTGTTCATACTTATGAAACGGCTGGTGTCTTTGAAATCGTTTTGACTGTGTATGGTCAATTAAACAGCTCTATTGCAGTAGATACAATAACGGTTCAGTCTGCAGAACCTCAGATAATTTCAATAACAGATCGTCCCGAAGATCAGGGTGGATATGTATATCTTACCTTTAGCAAATCATATTATGATACTGTGCAACCGTCAAGGAGAACGCAGCGCGAGACAGAGTCTTATTCTATTCAATATTACTTTGATGAAACCTGGATTGCAGTTAGTTCCGTATTGGCGATGGGAGAAGAAACTTATACAGCACTCGTTGAAACTTATGCTGATAACGTTCTTGTTGAATACAGAGTAATAGCAGGTATGGATGAAGGCACCTGGATTTCAGAGTCAACAGAAGGAACATCACTTGATAATTTAGCACCGGCAGTTCCGACGGGTTTAAGATTAGAAGGTAGTGATTTAGTCTGGGATGCACCCGGGGATAATGATTTTAATTATTTTACGATATATCTGGATAATGAAATCATTGATTATTCAATAGTGCCACTTTATGATGCGACCGGTTTAAGCGGTACTTTTCAAGTAACCGCTACAGATTTTAATGGTAATGAAAGTGATCTTTCAAATCCTACAGGCTGGTTCGTCAATCCCTTTGCTTATGAATATAACTGCTTAATTTGGGGTATCGTTATGCTGGAAAATACCGAAGTAGTTACCACATCAGGAATGCTGAGTTGTTTTGTTGATGATGAATGCCGAGGTGTCGCCACTATTGAAGATAGTTCAGTTATTGATTACACAGAATCTTATGGTCATGTAATTTTCTTGCCCATGATCTATAGCAATGTTGTCTCTGGTGAAATTTTGCATTTCCAGTACTATGATCAGGAAACTCACATAATTTATAACATAGCTGATACCCTGGAATTTACTGCTGATATGGTTATCGGTGATGGTTTCAACCCATTTGTTTTTCATGCCGGTGGAGAACTTGATGTCAGTTTTGATGATATTCCCCCGGTTACAGAGCTATTGCATTGTTACCCCAACCCCTTTAACCCGGAAACAAGAATTGATTACAAGCTGTCCGTAGCTGAACATGTGAAGATAGAGGTGTATAACATCAAAGGACAGAAGATAGCAGAATTGCTGAATGAAGATCAGGATGTTGGTAGATACAGTCTGATCTGGAACGCTCAGGATTGTAATAGTGGAATTTATTTTATCCGCTTAACTACAGAATCCTTTTCTCAAGTAAGAAAAGCAATATTGCTGAAATAGAAAATTGAAAAATTAATCAACCGCGAAAGGCGCAAAATTACACGAAAGTAAGAGAAGATGAATTATTTTTTATCTTTCTTACATTTTTTAGCGTACTTTAGCGTTTTTCGCGGTTAAAAATGTTATTGATTTATATCCGAAATTTGATTTAGAAACAAAGAGATATTTATGAATTTACGACGTTTTTTTATTTTGCATTACAAGGCAAGTTTGATATTGTTCAACCTAAGTTATTGATATCATTGCAGGTTTTAAAATTTTTGCAGTATAAAGTGCACATATACAATATAATTTAATCATAATAATTGAACAGTTTCGCAAGTATCTGATTGAGTTGCCAAAAAAAATATTTACACTTTTTTACTAATATGATTTTTTAACCTGTGAAATTATAGTAGGAAAAATTTATGGACATATTAAAAAAGCTTATAAATGAATTATTAAAAGAATGGCATGAAGGTAATTCACCCGGATTTGCTATCTCTATTATAAGTGAAAAATCTTACTTTGATACATATTATTACGGCTGTGCGTCTCTGGAACACACTATCCCTATTGATAAGGATACTGTCTTTTATCTCTGTTCACTTTCTAAGCAGTTTACTGCAACTTGCCTTGCTTTTCTGATAGAGGATAATAAAATATCACTCTCTGAACCGCTCAGGAAATTTTTTCCACAACTACCCGCAGACGTTTACGACCCCATAAATATCGGTCATCTCGTTCATATGACAAGCGGAATACATGAATGGTATGATATGATGGAACACTCAGGCA
>JAVCCT010000198.1 GCA_030765325.1 Candidatus Stygibacter frigidus
TGGCTTGAAATGAGATGAACTGACCGCTACCATCCGGGAGGTCTTCGACCATCCAGGAGGTGGCTTGAAATGAGATGAACTGACCGCTACCATCCGGGAGGTTTTCGACCATCCGGGAGGTGGCTTGAAATGAGATGAACTGACCGCTACCATCCGGGAGGTCTTCGACCATCCAGGAGGTGGCTTGAAATGAGATGAACTGACCGCTACCATCCGGGAGGTCTTCGACCATCCAGGAGGTGGCTTAGCTTGGAGGAATTATGAGAAAAATGTTTTGGGTAGTAATGCTTATCTGTATTGCAGGTTTTCTTCTGGCAGATACAGCTCAGGAAATTATTGTTAAAATTGATGAGAATCTATATAGTGATTCCCAGATCATTGAATCCCGGATGGTGATAGAAGGCAGGCGGGGCAGCCGAGAAATAGCAACTAAGTCATGGACACGAGGCAGTACTGACTCCTTTACTGAATACCTTTCTCCCCCTCGAGAAGCTGGGACAAAAATGCTGAAACTGGAAGACAAATTATGGATATATGACAAGAATAGTGACAGGATCATCCAGATGTCAGGGCATTTATTACGTCAATCAGTGAATGGCTCAGATCTGTCTTATGAAGATTTTATGGATGAAAATAATTATCAGGAAAGTTATATACCTTCAGTAGAAGGTGAGGAAAAATATCTTGGCAGGGACTGCTGGATATTATTACTCACAGCAAAAGATGCCGGGGTGACCTATTATCAGCGAAAATTGTGGGTTGCCAAAGAAATATATCTGCCCATAAAAGAAGAATTATATGGAGAAAGCGGTACACTGCTGAAAAGAATAGAGCTCTCTGATATCAGGCAGGTAAAAACTCGCTGGTATCCCTATAAAATTTTCTATAAGGATGTATTGAATACTAAAGGTAAGGGAACTACACTCGTAATAGATAATATTGATATGGATGCAAAAATTCCGGAAAGTGTATTCAGTAAAGCAAGTTTAAGAAAATAAATTGATGTTACAGGAATAAATAATGATCTTAAAATTAGCCTGGAGAAATATCATCGGGGGCGGTTTTCGCACCTGGTTGAATGTGTTCATTCTTTCCCTTGTACTTGTGGCAATCATTGGTTTTCATGGTTTATATATAGGCTGGCAGCAGGATGCCGAGGATAACAGCATCAAATGGCATATCGCTGGAGGGCAATACTGGCAGCAGAAATATGATCCTTATGATGCATTCAGTTTCGAAGACAGCAGAGCGCCATTACCTGAAGCATTGAATGAATCAGAAACAGTGGGATTCCTGGTAAGTCAAGGGGTTATATATCCTAATGGAAGAATGAAAAATATTATCATAAAGGGTGTTAAGACCGATCAGCAAATATTGGATCTACCTACGGAGTATCTAACTTATGAGCCAGGAAAATATAAATTAATGCTGGGCTATCGTATGGCAAGGAAATTGAACGTGGAAACTGGTGATAGATTGATGCTGCGTTGGCGAGACAAAAATGGCAGCTTTGATGCGGCGGATTTTGAGATTGTTCATATCTTTAAAAGCACCGTGTTATCTATCGATCAGGGCATGGTCTGGCTGGGATTGCAGCAGATGCATGAAATGCTGAAACTTACCGATGAAGTGAATTATTTTAGTGTGAAGAAATATAATGGAGATTTGGGGAAGAAGTGGCAATTCAAAACACAGGATGATCTTCTGGCAGAATTCAGAGCAGTGTTTGCAACTGAGCTTACTGGAGCTGTATTTATGTATATCCTGCTGATGTTCCTGGCAATGATCGCAGTATTTGACACCCAGGTGCTTTCACTATTCAAGCGTCGCAAAGAGGTGGGGATGATGATGGCTCTGGGTGTAACGAGATCACAGGTGATCAGGATATTTACGCTGGAAGGACTATTATCAGGACTTTTGGCAGTTATTCTAGGAGCGATCTGGGGAACTCCCCTGCTCTTAAAATTTCAGGAAACGGGATTGAAGCTGCCAGAGATGATGGATAGTTATGGTCTGGATGGTTTAATGGATGCCATGTATCCCAAATATACGATTGGTTTGGTATTTCTTACAGTTGTAATTGTGATGACCATTTTGCTGGTAGTCAGTTATCTGCCAGTGAAGAAAATCTCTCGATTATTACCAGTTGATGCTTTGAAGGGTAAAATAACCAATAAAAAGAAAGCCGGCAGCAAATAGCTCCCGGCTTATGATATATAACTGACCAGCAGGATTTATTCTGCTGGTAATTCTTTATAGTGTTTTTTAAGAGCTGCTTCCACAAAACTAAAGAATATTGGATGCGCGGTTTGGGGTCTGCTTTTGAATTCCGGATGGAACTGGACACCGATAAAGAATGGGTGAGCGGGGATTTCCACAATTTCGCAAAGGAACTCATTCAGAGAGGTGCCAGAGAACTTCATCCCATTCTTTTCGAATAATTCTCTGTAATCATTATTAAATTCATATCTATGCCTGTGTCTTTCACTGATACTTTCTTTTTTATAAATTCTGGCAGCAAGAGAATCTGGTTTTAACTGGCAGTCCCAGGCACCCAGGCGCATGGTTCCGCCCATCAGTTCCAGATCCTGCTGATCATCCAGAAGTGTAATAACCGGGTGGGTGCAGTGTTCTTCAAACTCAGTGCTGTAGGCATCATCAAGACCGCATACATGCTGGGCAAATTCTATGGCTGCCACCTGCATTCCCAGGCAGATACCAAAGAAAGGAATATTGTTTTCGCGGGCGTAATGAGTGATGGATATTTTGCCGTCAATTCCACGAATTCCAAAACCTCCGGGGATCAGGATACCATCTACTCCATCTAAAGCAGCATTGATCTTCTCTGGAGAGCTATTTTTTTCTGAATCAACCCACTTGATTTTCAATTTTGCTCTATGGGCTGCTGCTCCATGAATAAGGGCAGCTTCCACGCTTTTATAGGCATCGCGGTGGATGACATATTTCCCACAGACAGCGATTTCAACTTCCTTATCAGGATTTTTGATATTATCTATCAATTGATCCCATTTGCTGAAATCAATGGGTTTCTCTTTAATTTGCATTTGTCGGCACAGCATAGTGTGCAAGCCGTCTTTGATATATACTTTGGGTACTTCATAAAGACATTCCACATCAATGGCATTGATCACGTGGTCAGCAGGGACATTGGTAAAAAGAGCGATTTTTTCTTTGACATCGTTATCAAATGGTTTTTCACTGCGGCACAATAGAAAATCTGGTTGAATACCGATCTCACGCAGTTTGGTGGTGGCATGTTGGGTTGGCTTGGTTTTTAATTCGCCGGCGGCTTTTATGAAAGGCACATAAGTGAGAAAAACGAACACGCAATTTGATCTTCCTTCTTTGAGAGCGAATTGACGTACAGCTTCCAGAAAGGGCAGGCTTTCAATATCACCCACTGTTCCGCCAATCTCAGTGATCACAATATCATCATCATTTTTACCCATCTGGCGTATAAGTGCTTTGATCTCATTAGTGACATGAGGGATCACCTGGACGGTTTTTCCCAGAAAATCTCCTCTTCTTTCCTTCATAAGCACGCGTTCATAGATCTGCCCGGAAGTGGAATTTGATTTTGCTGAAAGCGGAGTGCCGATAAAGCGCTCATAATGCCCTAGATCAAGATCAGTCTCCGCTCCATCATCAGTTACGAAAACTTCTCCATGCTGAAAGGGACTCATGGTGCCAGGATCCACATTCAGGTAGGGGTCAAATTTCTGCATGATCACATTATAGCCCATCTCTTTCATCAAAACACCAATAGAGGACGACGCTATACCTTTTCCGAGTGACGATAA
>JAVCCT010000362.1 GCA_030765325.1 Candidatus Stygibacter frigidus
CCAGAAATCTTATTTGGAGTATCGTTCAAAAGTCCTGACTTAGTTGGGTGAAATAGAGCAGGATGGAGTGCTGAGAGCATAAAACAGCGATATTTCTTGACTTAAGAGTGAGAGTGTAAATTTTGTTAACATTGTAAAATTGCTTATGGAGGAATTAATGAATATCGTTATAATGGGCGTTCAAGGTAGTGGAAAAGGAACACAGGCGAAGAAATTAGCAGAGCTGAAGGGATGGAAGCATGTAAATCTTGGTCAGCTATTTCGCATCGAGATGACGGAAGGTACTGATACCGGTAAAAGAGCAAAGCAGTACATAACCAGCGGCGAGCTTGTGCCTGATGAGATCACCTTTGAGATATTTAAACATGCCACAGAAGAAGCCGGGCGCAGTATGATCCTGGATGGCTTTCCACGCACTCCTGCTCAGGCAGAATATCTTTTGAAGCATTATTCCATTGACCTGGTAATCGTGCTTGACCTGAAGGAATCAGAGGCAGTGGAAAGAATTTCTGCCCGCAGAAACTGTTCAAGCTGCGGCAGGGATTATAATGTGCTCTTTAAGAAACCTCAGAAGGAAGGTATCTGTGACGTATGTGGCGGGACTCTGGTAACTCGTGCAGATGATAAACCCCAGGGAGTACAGCGCCGCATAGACATCTATCAGGAGCAGGCAAATAAACTGCTTGATTTCTTCCAGGGCAAAGTGAAGATCACCAAGATCGATGCTTCACAGGGTATAAATGAAATATTTAGTGAGCTGGTGAAGGAAGTAGATACTCTCCAGTAAAAGAATCAATGACAAATGAAAATCTGAAATCACATCAAAAGCTGGATTATCTGCTTAACCGGATACTCTATGCTTTTGCTGTGATAAACTTCTTTTTGCTATTTCTCTCGGTAGAATTATCGGGCATTACAATGTATTATTACATGGCATTCAGTCAGATAATATTTGTATTATACCTGATAATTCATGAGGCGCGGTATCAATTTACCTTGCAAAGGATGCTATTGCGTTTGCCAGACCTCTTTATTCTCCTGGTGAGTATATTTCTACAATTACCAGCGAGTTTATTTCTATTTTATCTACTGGGAAGGCAGATATTAGTGAGCATCCGCAATCGTTCCGCGGGATATATGGATTATCAAAAAAGTTCACTAATAGATCATATTTCTACTAATCCCCCGGGATTTTTCATGATCAGCTTCATTTTGACGATCAGCGTGGGAACGATGCTCTTGATGCTGCCGTCAGCTACTGCATCACATACAGAGACATCATTTATTAATGCCCTTTTTACTGCCACCTCGGCAACTTGTGTTACGGGATTGATAGTTCGGGATACGGGGACATATTTTTCATTATTCGGTCAGATGGTGATCCTTATCCTGATCCAGATAGGTGCTCTGGGGATAATGACGATATCAGGAGCTTTCTTTATTATGATCGGGCAAAAGATGAAAATGCGCAGCGAAAATCTGATCCAGAATGTGGTGGGAGAAACCAATACACTGGATATGGTGCAGCTGATAAAGAATATTGTCATGGTTACGATATCTATAGAAATTCTGGGTGCGATAATCCTGTACTGGCGATTTGCCCAGGATTTCGGGCAGGGACTTCACACCATTTATATCGCAGTTTTTCATTCTATTTCAGCTTTTTGTAATGCTGGATTCAGCTTGTTCAGCGATAATCTGATGCGGTGGTATGATGATTTTACTATCACTATGCTGATATCTTTCCTGATCATCATTGGCGGTATAGGTTTTCCTGTTATCCGGGAAGTATTCAGGGTCGTCAAAGCGAAAAAGAAGATAGTGCATTTGAATCTGCACACCAAGATCGTGATCTTTACCACAATTATCTTGATTATTGGTGGAACAGTGATGTTCTTTATCAGTGAATATAATAATATCATGGTGGATTATTCCCTTAAGAATCGGTTGCTGACCTCATTTTTTCAATCAGTAACTACCAGAACAGCAGGTTTTAATACTATTGATAATTCCCAGCTAAGTGATTCATCAATCTTAAGTTCAGTATTCCTGATGTTTGTGGGAGCTTCTCCTGGTTCCACGGGTGGAGGTCTAAAGACCACGGCATTTTTTATTCTGTTTGCTACTGTGATATCAATGTTCAAGGGCAGAAAGGATGCCACGGCGTTTAATCGGAAAATAGCAGATATGTACATGAGAAGGGTACTTGCACTTGTAACGGCATCTTTAAGTTTGATGGTTATCATGCTGTTTTTATTGATGCATTTTGAGCAGGCACCTTTTGAAAAGGTACTTTTTGAGGCTTTTTCTGCCTTTGGTACGGTGGGATTATCAATGGGGATCACATCAGAGCTAACGCATAGCGGGAAGATAATCATTATATTACTTATGTATCTGGGAAGAGTTGGCCCATTGACCTTAGGTTATGCCATCTCACAGAAAGTAAAGAAAACACAATTTGACCTGATTGAAGAAAAAATAAATATTGGTTAAAATATACAGGGGGCAACAATGGCAAAGTTTGCAGTAATTGGCTTGGGTAAATTTGGTTACACTGTAGCTACTTCACTTCATGAGAATGGAGCAGAAGTGATCGCAATAGACAATGATCAAAGCTTGATAGATGATATTGCCGGCAAGGTGACCAATCCTGTCCGTATGAATAGCACCAATGAAGAGGATCTTAAGAAAATAGGCATACGTGATGTGGATGCCGCTATTCTGGCAATTGGCAACAATCTGGAAGTTAGCGTACTCACCGCAGTAATACTTAAGAAACTGGGGGTAGCCAAGATATTTGCCAAAGTAGATAGCAAAATCCATGCCAGGATCCTGGAAATGCTGGGAATCCCTCAAGAGAATATTATTTTCCCGGAAGAGATCGTAGGTAAGCAACTGGCAAATTCTCTATTGTCACGTACTATCAGAAACTATGTGGATCTGTATAGCGGACATAGCCTGGTGGAACTGGAAGCTCCAGAGGAATGGTATGGGAAAACGCTGCAGGAGCTTGCCCTGCCTACCAAGAAAAAAGTGAATGTGGTGGCTATCAAATATAAGGAATCTATAGTTTCTGAGCAGGGAGATATCCACTTTAAAATGCGGGTAAATGATCTTCCTGGAGCAAACGACGTTATTCATGAAGGGGATATTATTGTCCTGGTTGGCAGCCAGAACAAGATTGTGGAACTCATGAATGAGACGGGTAAATAGGAGTTATCATGAAGAATAAAATAGTAAGCTGGTTCAGGTTCTTTCTGATCATACTAAGTATGATCATGCTTATTTCTGTGATCGTGATCTTAAATTCACTGAGAACTGATGAACCTAATCTTATCCAGTTATTTCATTCCAATATCAGAAACACGATTTATATAGGCTCATTTCTCTTTTTTGTAGTAGTTGTGACGGCTTATTTCTTTCTTCCTGTCCATCTGAAAAGGTCTTTGAGCGATATTTCTAATGTTCTTGATGACTTTAAGCGCACCGTCTTTAATACTGAGCTTGATCTGGCGGAAAAAAAAGACTCCCTGGATAATGAGGTGTATGACATCCTTCGCCAGCTGATGGATGCTCAGAAAGAAATCCAAAAGAATAATAATGATCGCAAAGCAAAGGTATTTGAGCACTACAGCAGGATAACTGTATTGCTGCGTCTGGTTCCGGAAGGGGTATTAATTGCTGATCTGGAAGGCAATATAATATTTATCAACGATGTGCTGACCGAGGCTTTCCCTCAATTGGAAGAGGAAACTAATATCCTGGAAAAATCATATCCTGCTGAGATAGAGAATAATCTTAAGAGACTTATCCAGAACAGTTTACAACAAAAGAAACGCCAGGAACCCCTGCAGTGCTTTATCCCTAATTTGAAAAGGCATATTACTATTGACAGCGCTCTTGTTCGGAAAAAAGAAGGTGAGGTTAATGGCATCGTTCTGGTCGTGCAAAATATGGAGAAACGAAAAACTGAGCGTAAGCAGGATAAGGAGAGCGAGCGAGCCGAATAATGATGCAGATAACATGTGATCTCACCCAGCCAGCCAGAATTGACCGCTATATGAGCAATCTGCAATTAGAAGGATTGCATTCACGGTCATGTCTGGAAAAGCTCTTTATTGAAAAAAAGGTGCTGGTGAATGGTAACCCGGTCAAGAAGAGTTTTCAGGTTCAAAACAACGATGTGATCGAGTATGAAGTAACAGCAGTAGAACCATCCCCTGATCTGGAGGGAGAAGATATTCCCCTGGATATTATCTATGAAGATGAATATCTGGCAGTTATAAATAAACCTGCTGGCATGGTAGTGCATCCAGGTGCCGGGGTTTATAGCGGTACTCTTGCAAATGCTCTTGTGTATAAATATGGTAATGGACTTTCTTCTGCTGGTGAATATCAGCGTCCGGGGATTGTCCATCGGCTTGATAAAGATACCAGCGGTTTACTACTGATAGCACGAAATGACAAAATCCACTACCTGCTGAGTGAACAATTTCAAAAGCGGGAAGTGAATAAAAAATATCTGGCTATCACTACCGGTTTTCCTGATATACCTGAAGGGGAGATCAGAACTTTTATTGACCGAAACCCTCAAAATAGAAAAAAAATGGCAATTGCCAAAGAAGGGCGACAAGCTATAAGCATCTATAAAATATTAGAATATTATGGATATTTTGCTTTAATGGAGATTGATCTCAAAACTGGAAGAACTCATCAAATCAGGGTTCATCTGGAGCATATCAATTGCCCGGTGCTGGGTGACTCTCTTTATAACAATCAAAAGCGCACCATGAATTCCGTACCGATAGAATATCGTAAAAGAATAAAATTCCTGCTGACCACTCATCTCAAGAGACAGGCATTGCACGCCTGGAAGCTGGGCTTTGTGCATCCCATAACAGCTGAAAGACTTGATTTTAAGGTAGAAATGCCTCCAGATATGCAAAAAGCTATCGAATACGTTAAGCAATTATTTTAAGCCAGGGAGAACTAATGAATTGTCCTGAAAAAGAAAATAATTTACAGAATTGCAACTGCTCATATCCGTGTGCAAAAAAGGGAAATTGCTGTCAGTGCTTACTTTATCATAAAAAGATGAGGCAGCTCCCAGCCTGCTTCTTTCCTGCTGAAGCAGAAA
Source organism: Candidatus Stygibacter frigidus (assembly GCA_030765325.1). Classification (GTDB taxonomy): domain Bacteria; phylum Cloacimonadota; class Cloacimonadia; order Cloacimonadales; family TCS61; genus Stygibacter; species Stygibacter frigidus. Next base: position 5,138 of record JAVCCT010000362.1, read on the forward strand.
AGACTTATGACAGGTCTTATGAAAACTTTGTGAAGTTAGTGCAGGCAGGAAAAATCTAAAAGAGGTTATAATGAATGCAATATTTGCCACAGTGGAATCCGCTGTGGAAGCTATAAAAAATGGGGATATGATTATCGTAGTTGATGATGAAAACCGCGAAAATGAAGGCGACTTGATAGCTGCTGCTGAGCTGATCACCCCTGAAAAAGTGAATTTCATGATCACTGAAGCAAAAGGACTTCTTTGCGTACCTATGATCGCAAAAAGACTGGAGCAATTGCAGCTCCCATTGATGACAGTAGATAATCAGGACAGGCACAGCACAAAATTTACTCTCTCTGTTGATTTTGCCGGTTCCAGAACTGGGATATCTGCGCATGAAAGAGCAGAGACTATTAAAAGACTGGCAGATCCAAGTGCGACAGCGGACGATTTTGTTCGCCCGGGACATATATTTCCCCTATCTTCAGAACTGGGAGGAGTGCTTAAAAGAGCGGGTCACACAGAAGCTGCTACTGATCTTCTGGAATTAGCTGGTCTTCAGCCTACTGGTGCTATATGTGAGATCATCAAACCGGATGGCAGTATGGCAAGCCTTCCTGATCTTGAGGTATTTGCCCGGAAGCATGATCTTAAACTTATCACCATTCAAGCGCTGATCAAATATCGTCGTAAAAGAGAAAAGCTGGTAGAAGTTTTCTCGGAAGCAAAATTACCCACTGTTTATGGTGATTTTAGAATTATAACCTATAAATGTAAAATCTCAGAAGAATATCATGTAGCCCTGGTGAAAGGTGAAGTGCGCGGTAAAAAAGATGTGCTGGTGCGAGTGCATTCAGAATGCCTGACCGGAGATGCTTTATTTTCCACCCGCTGTGATTGCGGAGAGCAATTGGAGCATTCATTTCAGATGATATCAGAAGCTGGGCAAGGTGTGATATTATACATGAAGCAGGAAGGCAGGGGCATAGGATTATTACATAAAATAAAAGCATATCAGCTTCAGGATGAAGGTCAAGACACTGTGGAGGCTAATATTTCACTTGGTTTTAAGGAAGATCTGCGTGATTATGGTATAGGCGCTCAAATCCTCAGAGATCTCGGGCTTTCAACTATCAGGCTTCTCACCAATAACCCCAAAAAGATCGTTGCCCTGCAAGGTTATGGGCTTAGTATTACTGATAGAGTGGCTATTGAATTGCCGCCCCACAAAGAGAACGCATTTTATATGAAAACTAAAAAAGAGAAGATGGGACATCTTCTGGATAAGGTATAAAATAAATGCTGTATTTGAAATCGCTGCTCTTTATACCGGCAAATATGCTGGTGGCATTTCTATTAGTATTTGCCATTCGCGCTTTATTTTTTTATCCCCGCAAAGAAGTCCGGATCAAGGGTAAAAAAATACCTCTGACTCCTGGTTTAGTCCCCCGTTATCACTCCTTGCTGGTAGATAAGATCAATGATCTGGTATATGGCTATCTGCATGACAGCGAAACCAGCGGAGAGGATAACCGGATTGATAAATGGGAAAATCAGATATATCAGAAGTGCCTTGCCTGGCTGGAAACCAGGATACATGCCAAATATATTCCCCAAAAGATCATCATCGGCATCCAGGTATTTCTGGCTGGGATAGGTAGAGAATTTGCCAAACAGTTTATGCGCACCTTTATACCATATATTATAAAAACTTATAAACTCACTCATTATATTGATATTTTCAATGAAAAATTTACTATTGAATTCCTCCAGGGTTATTATGACCGCTATATTTATAAGTATTCCTTATATTTAATGCTGGCAATAGGCCTGATCATCGGAATCGTAAATCACCTTATATATCTCATTATTGGAGGATAAATGGCTCGAAAAATTATTATAATTGGATTACTGTTGATCTTCACTCTAATTCTTTTTGCTCAGGAAAAGATCACCCTTGATTTTATGGTGCAAAAAGCAATGGAAAGATCATTATCAATTGAAGCAGAACTTCTGGACTACAAGAACCGGCAATCATCTTACAAACAAAGTTATTATAGCTGGCTGCCCAGTGCAGATATCCGTGCATCAAAATCATGGGTAAATGAAGACTGGCAGGACCCGTCTGCGGGATTTTCTGCTAACTGGGGTATTTCTTCCAATGATGGAAGATATTTTGATATGAAAAGTCAGATGATAGATATGATCAATAGCGATCTATCATTAGAAAATGTTAAAAAGAATATTGCTTACAATGTCCTGTCCAGTTATATTGATGTCCTTTCGGGTAGCGATCTTGTGAAGCTCCAAAGAGAAGTATTGGCTGTGGAAGAGCAAAAATATCAACGTATAGAGGCTATGCAGAATCTTGGTGAGGTTAATGAACTCGATCTTCAGCAATCTGAAATTGATAAGATCCAGGCTGAGATCAGTCTTAATGATCTGATGCTTTCTGTTGATAATAAAAGAGCAGACCTTTTTTATTATATCGGAATTAAAGATAACGGTGCAGAACTGGCAGACCTTGATCCGGAAATCAATTCTCAGCCCCGTGAATATCAACCTAATCTGCAATTTCAGATCCAGCAGAAAACACTGGAATCCACTAAACTGATGCAGGATCAAACCTATATGGAACTGCTGCCAACCCTCTCTCTTAATTGGAGCTATTCCCGCTCATCTACTGATGGAATTACTGATTTTGATCTCTATTCAGAAAATGCTGAAGTTTCTCTGATGGTCTCCTATCCACTTTTTGATTTCTTTAGCAATTACCAGAATTTGCAGATCATTAAAAGACAGTATAAATATAATCAAAGAAAGCTGGCAGATCAGAAGCTCGCTGACAAGAAGGAATTAAATAGTTTGAATAAAACCCTTGATTCTCAGAATCGCAATTATGAATTATACCAGCTAAAAGCTGACCTGGCTGATAAAGTTATGGCTCGTGCTCAAGTGGAATATGAACAGGGAACTTTAAATCTCCTCGATTATAATGATTATCAAAACAAATTATATAGCGCCCGTAAAAATGAGATATCAGAATATTACCGTCTTCTGGAAACCCAGGAAGCTATAAACCTGTTGCTCTCTAAGAAAATTCTGGGCAAATGGTAAATCACAAAAGGAATTAATTATGCGCAAGTTTGAAGTAATTATTATTCTTATTGTCGTCTTTGGCAGTTTGATCATTCTTGGGATCAAAGACGCTGATAAGAAATCTCTACCTGAGTTGAAAAGTTCTAATGGTCTGGAAATGCAAATGGATGATTATACCACAGCCCAGGAACGCCTGGCTGTCAATGATCAGCTTAGTGATTCAAGACACAATGCCATCACAAGTGCCATTCAAATCGTCTCTCCAGCTGTTGTATCTGTTAATGTGATCAAAACCCAGATCGTGAACCGACATCTGAGCCCTTTTGATAATCCCTTCTTTGGCTTTTTCAAAAATGTACCTTATAAAAGAGAGATCAAGGGGATTGGTTCCGGAGTGATTATTAATGATGAGGGATATATCATCACTAATGCTCACGTTGTAGAAGGTGCCACTCAGATCAAAGTAATTCTCTCTGATAATCGTCAGTTTGAAAGTGAGCTTATTGGGGTGGATTCTGTTCATGATATTGCCATTGTTAAGCTCAAAGATGGAGAAGATCTGCCGGTTGCCAAATTGGGCACTTCAAATGGTTTGATTATGGGAGAATGGGCTATTGCTGTCGGTAATCCCTATGGATTCCTGCTCAAAGATAGCAAGCCCAGCGTCTCTGTTGGTGTGATATCTGCTTTAAACCGTGATTTCGCTCCCAATGAAGATGGCAAGATTTATAAGAAAATGATTCAGACTGATGCTGCTATCAATCCCGGTAATAGCGGTGGTCCACTCGTAAACGTTATGGGTGAAGTTATTGGTATCAATTCCTTTATCTTCTCTGAATCAGGAGGAAGCATAGGTATTGGCTTTGCTATTCCCATCGATAGCGTGAAAAAAATAGCTGATGAATTGATCCAGTATGGCAAGATAAGAGAGATCTGGTATGGTTTCAAAGTTCAGGAAATCACTCCTGTTATTGCTTCCTATCTGGGGTTGAGCTCCTCTGATGGCGTTCTGGTTGCCCAGCTTGATAATAATGGCCCCGCCCAAAAAGCAGGTCTTAAAAAAGGTGATATTATCACGAAAATAAATAAATATCAAATAAAAACTACTGATGATGCTGAAATTGCGGTTACAGATGTTGCCGTTGGTGATAAAATGAATCTGGAAATTGTTCGGGATTCTAAACCTATGAGCATTGTTATAGATGCAATTGAATATAAATAAGCGGAGTGAGCATGAAAAAATTCTGGTGGATTATAGTAATAGTCATTATTGTCGTCATATATTTTGGCTTTGTCAAAAAAGGTAAAGATAAAACCGTTGGATTTAGCCAAAAAATCGGGAAAACTGTCGTCGAAAAAGGTGAGATAACGATTAAGCTGGAAGAAACTGGTGAAATTCAGCCGGTAAGTGAAGTCGAACAAAAATCAAAGGTCAGCGGAAAAGTCGTAAAACTTTTCTTTGAAGAAGGTGATAATATCAAGGCAGGAGATGTTATTGCAGAGATTGAACCTGATTATGATCAAACCTATGAGATCACCCAGAAAACCCGTAATCTCAGAACTGCTGAAATTGATCTCACAAATGCCCAGCGTGACTGGGAAAATAACCAGAAACTATATCAAGATCAGTATATTTCTCAAAATGAACTGGATAAGTTTGCTGATGCTTTAGAAAGAGCTCAAATTAATTATAACACTAATCTGCAGCAATATGAATCTATTAAAGAAATTGAAACCACTAATAATGTCTCTAAGATTTTAGCTGCTGCCACTGGTACCGTGATCAGCAAGAGCGTGGAAGAAGGTGAAATGGTGCTCTCAAACACCGGAAGTTATGCAAATGGTACTGTGCTTTGCGTAATTGCTGACCTGACAAAAATGATCGTGTCTTCCCGCATAAATGAAGTGGATATTGGCAAAGTATCCAAAGGAATGGAAGTGAAAATCCAGGTGGACGCGTATCCTTATGAATCATATTCTGGATCTATCACCAGTATTGCTCCTATGGCACAATTGATCAATAATGTAAAAGTCTTCCCCGTAGAGATCAAAATCGATAGCGTGGATGAAAAATTACGCCCTGGAATGACAGCAAATATCACTATTATGGGAGAAAAACGCTCCGATATCATGACTGTACCCATCAGAGCTATCTTCTCTGATCAAAAGGGTAATGATATTATCTATAAAGTGAAAAATGATACCATAGCCGGTAGCTCGCAAGTGAAAACAGGTATAAATGATTTCCAGAAAGTTGAGCTCATCTCCGGCGTAGCAGAAGGTGACACAATTTCTCTCACCGAACCTGCCCGAGCCGGAAAAAGACGCATAGACGCCATGTTCAAATAAAAACTGAAATAGATTATCCAAAGCAAACCCGATTATTGTAGTATCCAGCGCATCCTTGCGCTGGGAGAGGAAAGTTATTTCAGAACACCCTGCGTAACCAGACCATCCCTGGTCTGATTCTTGTTGTATCCAGCGCATCCTTGCACTGGGTGGGGAAAGTATTTAAGTACAGGAATGATATTGCTATTTTTTTAACTACGTCCACTATGTCCACTACGTCCACTATGTCCACTACGTCCACTAAAAAAAGATTAGGCTCTACCCAGAAATGTGATGTAATTTATGAGTTGTTTTGGGGGAAATTGTCGAGTTTATCTTCCAGCTTTTTAACCTGGTCACGGAGCTCTTTGATGCGATATTCTCTTCCGATGAAAAGTTTATTATATCTATTTAGTTCCTTATTTTTTTCTTCCAGGTCTTTGGTGCGTTCTTTGATCAAATCCTCAAGGTGTTCCTGGTAGTCATTGAGCTTTTGTTCATTCTCTTTTCTATCAGTGATATCAGTAATAAAGGCAAATGAGGCATAGAACTCATTATTTTGATCATATAGATGCGTAGCTTTAATAAGGCAGGGTATCTTTTTCCCGGATTTACTGGTAAAATTCATTTCATAACTATTATGAACCATATCAGAAGATTGATTGAACTGCTTCAGAAAAATTTGCTGATCATTGTCATCAACAAAATCAACAGGGCTTTTACCGATAATATCCTCAGGAGAATATTCCAGCATCCTGCAGATTGATTTGTTAACTTCAATTGTGATCATCTCAGGATCAACCATCCAGAATCCTTCAGAAGTAGTATTGATCAATTCTTTATATTTATTTTCACTGATCTTAAGTGCTTCTTCGCTTTTCTTTCTTTTATCAATCATAATATTAGCTGCTGAGGCAATTTCTTTGAATTCGGAATAATGCAATTTCTGTAGTTCAATATTTTCATAACTATCTGAGGCTTTGGAGAAGAAATGGGTGAAGGACTCGATATTTGATTTGATATTAGATGAAAAGTGTTTGATGATCAGGAAACTGAGCAGGAAATAAGCGAGCAAGAGTGCCAGATAACTGAAAGTTCGATTTTGCAGAAGAGTGCGCAATTGCTTTTTTTGATAGTCGATCTGTTTATTGACATCTTCCAGGTACACCCCGGTTCCTATTATCCAGTCAAGCTCAGGCACCGCTTTTGTGAATGAAATTTTAGGGCTGGGTTCAAGTTGACCAAGTTTTCTCCAGGAATAGCGAGTGAATACACCATTCGGATTATCAAATGCTTCATGCTGCTTCTGGATGATCTTCACGCCATTCGGATCAGTAAGATCCCACACATTGCCGG
>JAVCCT010000265.1 GCA_030765325.1 Candidatus Stygibacter frigidus
CGATAACAGTCCTGCTTTGTTGCAGTCAAATGCACCAAGGTCATTGGTAATTGAGATTCTATCATGATACTTTGAGGACTTCCAGATCCATCTGCTGTTGCCAGTATTTCATCACCCACCGAAAGGCAGATAAATGTCCCTGGCTCAGCTGTAATATTCACGCTTGTCATACCGCTTAACAGCACATCAGGATATTCAATTGCAATATCAACAGGCACTTCGGTAAAAACATTTGAGAAGGCGTCTCCATGATGGTGAAATAGATAATAGGTTACTTCCTTATCTCCACTATTATAGGGCCAGTTACTAGCTTGCAGATACCACTTCCCGCTGCTGTTGGCAAAGCAGGGCAGAATAGAATTCTGACCTTCTGCTCCATGCCCGGGATCAAAATTGGGCCACATATAATCATAAGTACCCCAGATATATGTATCATTAACAAACGAGTAGGATACCTCAGTTGCTGCTATCAGTCCTAATGCTCCTTGAGCATGACGATGAAAGGCTTCTGTAAAGCACTCACTGCTCCAGTTAAATTTACCTGTAAGGCAATTGGTTGAAAACACAAATGCCAGGTCTTCATTATTGAGCCCTCCCAGATTACTATTACCATAATCCGGCTCACCCCAACCAGTTTCTCCTCCATGATCACGATGTTGAAGCATAAAGCAGCCATTATTAATATCATTATTAATACTGGCAGCATTAGCATTCCAGCTTGGGATCACTGCCGGTGACGCACCCAGATATCCTAAACCATTACTGCCAAAATAATTCACTACTGTAGATGTATTCGTTGCAGTTGACCAGACTGTTCCTGGTGTTCCGCTATAAATTGCATATTCGCGCACCGGGCTTTTATCCAGCACATTAGCCCAAAATCCTCGAACCACTTCTGTAGCAAGAATAAACCAGCGTTCTGTCTGCCAACCACCAGCAACAACTGGATTCTGATAAAAACCTGGATTCGTGGGGGGATTTCGTTCATATTCCATAAATTTATGGATCATCAGCTCAAGTTCTGCATCCGTTCTCCCGGTTATCCGAGCTATGGAAAGATCTGGCAGATTATTTCCCGTCACATCTGCAAAAAGATTATCTGATATACAGTAATTGTTATATGTGGAACTATTCACCGAGTTTGTAGCATTTGTCCCATAATCTCCCAGAAATAAAACCGCCACTGGTGGTATATCCCAGGTGTTATACGCTGTATTTATATAATTTTCAATTTGACTATTTGAGCTACCAGTCTCAGCCAGAGTTACTATACCAGTTCTGATTCCCTGCTGAGTTCTGAATATTCTAATTGAATCTGCCCAGGTAGTGAAAGCCTCTCCAGTAGGACAGATTATCAGATATTCATAATCAAGAGTTCTATGATTTGCCTGCAAATGAGAATAATCCAGCTTAGGTAATAAATCCCAGTTCAATAAATTTCCTTTAAGCACAGGATCCCACCAACGGCTGCGCAGACGGTCTTCACCAAATCTGCCATTTCCACCTTGAAAACTAAGATTGATCTTTATATCCCGATAAACATGTAATTCCTTTTTTACCGGATTATAACGGAAAGGTGAAACCCCTACCATTATATAATCCACTCCGCGTATCTCATCAATTTCTGAAATCTGGCTTACTGCTGCAGGATAAAGCTCATCCTGCTGATATGACTTACCCCAGAAATATTCCAGTCCATCTTCTGTTTCTTTAGGAATTACTGGTGCTGGGGCTATTTCCACTCCCCTGATTATCTCTTCATTGAAATATTCATAAGCCAGTTTAACACTTGCTCCTTCAGGGACTGCTATCATTCGGCTGATACCTGGCAGATCTGGGAAACCAGCATCATTAGGCAAAAACTCATCACTATACACTATTTCTTGAACTAATCTTCCATTAATCTTTATTTCTTTCAAGCTAAATGAAGATGTTGACCAAGTGAGAACGACTCCGTTTGCTCCTGATTCTAATACTTCCAAACCATCCTTAAATTCATTATTGTCCCAACTGAAATCACTACCTGAAAGTAAAATACTTACAAATATAAAAATCATTATCAAAAAAAGTATCTTCATTACATCCCTCCTTGGAATAAAAGCCGGCACTTTTGTACCGGCTCTTCATAGAATTTTATTTGAGCATAATCATTTTACGTGTATCAGTTATTCCTTCTGCACTTAGTTTGTAGAAAAATATCCCGCTGGGTATTGAAGTGTTATTATCTGATATTCCCTGCCATTGAACTTTGTACTCACCGGCAGTCTGATATTCGTTAACAAGTGATGTGATATGCTGTCCTTTAATATTAAAAATATCCAGTCTGATATGAGAATCTACTGCAAGATCATATTTGATCGTAGTAGATGGATTAAAAGGATTAGGATAATTGCCGGTAAGGCGTGTAACAGATGGAATGAGGGCAGTAAGCAATTCATCCTTACGGATAATGAGAGATGAGTACACGCCGTTAATCCAGATATCGAATTTCAAATCTTCTTGAATATCACGAGTATTAAGGGGTATATCAAGTAATTTACCGCGATTAGGAAGGGCAGATGCAGCAGCTGTTTGCCAGGTTTTATCATTATTGAAAGCAAACATCATTTCACTATTATCATATAGAGGAGTTCCCAGAATATTATTATCATGGGTCGCTATATATAAGCTATATATATCATTATTACTGGTGATTTCAATTCCATCTCTTGAGATCAGGTAGTTTATCTCTGCCTTTGGAGCAATAATTGCATTTCGGTTCTCAAAGGGGAAAGTATTAATGATGCCAACAGAATACTGCAGGATGAGGGAAGCATCATAAGCCTCTGTAAAATCATTACCATCAACATCAGAGCGCAACAATCTCCAGTCTTCCCATGGCAAAGGAGCATAAGGAGCGGGATCAATACCTACAGAATATTGCAGTACAAGAGAAGCGTCAAAAGCTTCTACCTCGCCATTATCATCAATATCACCATAATTAATTATGATAGACTCTGTTATTTCCATGGTTACCGGTATCCGTGTCTCTAAACGACTGTCTGTGATCACAATCTCACATTCATAAATACCAACTTCCAATCCCGCGGGGTCAAGGCTTACTTCGATAAAATCTGTCTGCCCATACTCTATTTCACCTTCTGTGTTATCCAGACTTATCCAACTTAATGGATATGATAATTCAAAGCTGCCATTTATTACATGTGGATCACCGCCATAATTATCTCCTACCATCTCATAATCACACACAATGTATCCAGTATAAGCATCATCCACCGTTATTACTAACTCTGCTTCAGCAGACTGTCCTTCATGTAGATAACCAAATCCCGATGGAGTTGCACCATGCCAGGTGATGGTTATTCCGTCTCCACTGGTAATATCTGGCTCCATGACTCCACTGCCACCTAACATCTGACCAGTGTTTTCCACATATACGCCTTCCGGCAGAGCAACGCTTACATCAGTTATCCATTCTCCGTCAGCACTCAGATTATTTGCTGTTACTATCCACTGATATTGCTCTCCTGGCTCAAAATGATGATGATCACATTCCACATAGCAGCCCGTCAGATTTCTGCCTCTATCATCTGATTCTGTCCGAATACTGTATTCCACAGGATCGTCCAGATAATTAGAAATTGTAAATGTTGTAGTATATATATCTGTGCTTTCCACTTCTGCCTCGATCACACCTGGATCTATCCAAAGTCCTGGAGGTGCATAAGCCGAAAGATTAAGTTCTTCTAACCAACTACCATCTAAGGATGTAAATTCAAGATCCATTCTGATCGGATGACCAAAAGGAATATCTTCCGAAACTTCAAAATTTATCAATTCATCAAATTCCATAAGAGTCTGGGCAGGAATAAGTCCCAGATCCAGAGATGTCGATTCCATCGTTACATATTCATCATAACAGCCTATAGTCATCACTGTTTCCTCAGCGTCTTCCATTCCCAGATTCTCCACATTTAATGATATGGAAGTGCTTTCTCCCCCACTGATCACATCATCATCTCCACTCATCACTTCATAAGCATCAAGTATTAGATATGCTTCCTCCGGAAAAATAACTAGAATATCATCCTCTTCTCGATAACAGTCCTGCTTTGTTGCAGTCAAATGCACCAAGGTCATTGGTAATTGAGATTCTATCATGATACTTTGAGGACTTCCAGATCCATCTGCTGTTGCCAGTATTTCATCACCCACCGAAAGGC
>JAVCCT010000113.1 GCA_030765325.1 Candidatus Stygibacter frigidus
TGATGTAGTTGGTATGATGGCTACCTTTAGTGCTCCAGCAGATTGGACAGGAACAGAAAATATTACATTCACTGTTGATGACCAGTTGGGGAGATTAACAGCATCAGATGATGTTGATATTATCGTGACTGAAGTTTCCGAAGATAATAATGAACTGCCTGTTGTTACTGCACTGACTGGCAACTATCCAAACCCATTCAATCCCGAGACTACCATTAAAATGGCTCTCAAAACAAATGGTCTGGTAAGAATTGATATCTATAATGTTCGTGGTCAGATGGTTCGCACCCTGGTCAATGAATATATGGATGCTGGAAATCATGACATCATCTGGAATGGTGTGGATGATCATGGACAAAAACTAGGTAGTGGTGTTTATTTCTACAACATGAAATTCGGAAAATACACCAGTACAAAGAAAATGATCCTGATGAAATAATCTCAGAATCAAATAAAAGAAAGCCCCTCAGCTTGCTGAGGGGCTTTTATTGTATCCAGACCATCCCTGGTCTGGGATTACATTACATTCAAAATCTCCCCATTCTTATAAACATCAATAATCTTAATCTCAGCAATATCATCAGACACAAGAGGACTTTCTTCCAGCACCACAAAATCTGCCTGATAGTCTTTAACTAATTGTCCAAGCCTCTTTTCATCATGCGAAAGCCAGGCTGCATGCGAAGTGTAAAGCTCCACAGCTTCATAAGGTGTAAGCCTTTCCTGCGGATTATGAAGTCGCACGGCAGCATCAATACCTGCTAAAGCATCCATCTCTGTTACATACCAGTCTGATCCGCCACCAATGATCACGCCAGCATCACGCAGACTGCGCAGTCTGGTAGTCCGTCTGGTGCGTTCTTTACCTAACACGATCTCATATAATCCATCTTTTCCAGCCCAAAGCCGGTCAAACATCGGCTGCATAGCTGCTACTATATTATTCTCTCCCATTCGCCTGATCATCTTATCGCTGGTCAACTCATTATGGATCAGCATATGCCTCAAATCTTTGGGGTTTTCCTGCTGTACCTTTTCATAATATTTAAGTATTTGACTTATCGCTCTATCTCCTATACAGTGTACAGCAACCTGTAGATCATTGGCATGAGCACGCCTGATTATTTTTTCCCAATGAGCATCATCATGATAGAGCATTCCATAATTTTCAGGCTGGTCAGTATAAGGTTCAAATAATCCTGCTGTATGCGAACCAAAAGAACCATCTGCTAGAATGCAACCGCCAAGTCTTGTGGCTCCTGCTTCCAAAGCTGCATCAATATTAAAACATTGGGCATAAGGAATGAATTCTATCGGAAATCTATCCATATTAGCCATTAATAGTGAATAATGCTCAAGACTGTTATATCCATCTCCTACCATGGTATGAATAGTAGTGTGACCATATTTTATGGCATGACGCGCAGCATTATCATAAGATTTCAAAATATGTTCTTCATCAAGACTGCTATGAAACCAGTTAACTATCTGGTCATTTTCTCGGGCGCGGAAAGTGCCGTTGAAATCAGATTTTAAAGGCTGAATTGCTGTTATCTGTTGTGCAGCACATTTATTGATCACACAGGAATGTCCATCTACTCTTCTGATGAGAACTGCAATATCTGGAAAAAGCTTATCAAGCTCTGCTGCTGTGGGAAATCGCTTCTCACGCAGCTCCGTCTCATCCAGATGCCAGGCAATGAGCATTTCTCCCATGAGATTACCCTCAGTAAGCCTTTCAAATAATTCTGCCAAAGTATTACAATGTTCCAGATTTACTCCCATGCTGTATAATCCACCCGAGATGCTATGCGTATGAGTATCAATAAAACCTGGAAGCACCCACTTACCCTGCAGATCAATATATTCTGCTGGCATTTCAGGTTTTGCATTAAATAGCTCTATTATCTTTCCATTATCTACTGCCATGGCAGCAGCAGTTGCCACTTCTTTGTTCATAGTGATTATTTTACCATTATAGAATACTTTCATTTTTCTTCCTCAGGTTATGATTAATTTCTGGATCAATTTATAAAATGTGGATACAGGGAAACCCATTACGTTAAAATAACAGCCCGTAATTTTCTTGATGAATTGTGAACCGTAGCCCTGAATGCCATAAGCTCCCGCTTTATCCATTGGTTCACCGGTTTTGATGTATTCCTCAATCTCTTCTCTGCTAAGCTGATTAAATTCCACCAACGATCTTGCATAACCCGTCATAGTAATATTTTTATAGCATACTGCAATGCCTGTATAAACGTTATGCTTATTTCCAGAAAGTCTGCACAAATGCTCATAGGCTTCATATTTGTCTGCTGGTTTACCCAGCACAATATCATCAAGATACACGATAGTATCTGCTCCCACTACTATGGTATCAGCAGGCATCTTAGATGCCACGAATTCTGCCTTTTTCCGCGCATGCGCCATCACCAGATGGTGCGGACTACTAAGCTCAGAATCTTCTTCCACCATAGCCGGAAATACCAGCGCATTTATCTTTAGCATCTCAAAGATCACCTTGCGCCGAGGTGATGCTGATGCCAGAACAACTCTTTTATTAGCCAGTATCTGATGTAACATTATTCTTCCTTTAACAAATTTTTGCTAATATTTATTTTCTCAGATAAATGTCAATCAGTTACCTTCCACCCCACTAAGCAGGAGTTTTGGGCTGTACCCAGAACAAGACTTCTGGCGACCGTATAATTCCAGCCTTGATCTTATAACTTAGTCAGTCCCTGTCGCTCAAAACTCTTGCTCTGAGTACGATTCAAAAGTCTTGGCTTAGTTTTAGCAGCCTAATATTATACCTACTTTTCACCTGCCAGTATTTTCTCTAAGGCAGCTTCAAGTTCCATCTTCAAACCATTCATCAGCTCTTTCACCTTCATTAGTCCCGTTATCTTATGGGCATTTGCTCCGCAAAAAGCAAAACCTTCTTCCAAATGTCCCTGCTGGGCATTAGTGAGAGCACGGGCAATGCAATAAGGTGCATTATGATAATCACAACCATGCAGGCATTTCCAGAGGCAATTAATCGGTTTCCGATGCCCTTCTGCCACTTCCTTAAGGTAATCGCAATTGATTGCTCTACCAGGTAAGCCTACCGGACTCTTGATGATCACGATATCCTCTGGACGCGAATCTATATATGACTGCTTAAATTGTGCTGAAGCATCGCATTCTTCAGTTGCCACAAATCGTGTTCCCATTTGCACAGCATCTGCGCCCTTAGCGAGAATATCTGCTATATCACTGCCATCATGGATCCCACCACCAGCAATGATTGGTATTTTTTTCTTATACTTAGTCTCAAAATCTTCTATCACTTTTTTCACATTGAATAATATATTCTCTAAAAGATTGGCTGGATTATCGAGTGTATCCTGCTTAAAACCAAGATGTCCACCCGCTAAAGGTCCCTCTACAACGATTGCGTCTGGAACGCGATCATAGTGTTTATCCCAGTAATTGAAAATGATATTCGCTGCTCGGCCAGATGAGACGATTGGGGCTATTTTACTTTTTGCTTTCTCAATTAAGGCAAAATCTATCTCTTCAGGGATTTTGAGCAGCAGTCCTGCTCCCACAAAAATTATATCTGCCTGCTCCTGCAAAGCTGTCTTAAGCATCTTGCCAAAATCGCTTAAAGCAGCCATGATATTTACGCCGATCACGCCAGCAGTCATTTCCCTTGCCTTGCGCAATTCTGCCCGCAAACCCTCTATATTTGCAAGACTTACGCCTTTGCCACCATATTGGTCAAGCATGCCGATACCCACTGAGGATATCACGCCAATACCACCTTCATTCGCTACTGCACTTGCTAATCCAGAGAGTGATATACCCACTCCCATGCCTCCCTGTACTATGGGAAGATTTATCTCTAATCCTCCGATTCTGAAAACTTTTCCTGCTTCCATTGTTCTTCTCCTATTCTGCCCGAAGGCTTAAAATTTCTATCATTATACCTATTTCTTTTTCTATTTCCAAAAGTAATTCCTCTTTGTCTTCTCCCATAAATAAACGAAGTTCATAGCCCATGATCAAAGTTTGCATTGCTGATTGCAGCACAATCTGTAGATTTGGTATCTCCGATAATATCTTGCCTACAGTCTCAGATTCAAATTGATAAAAACTATCTCGGACTTTCTTGATCCCATCTGCATGACTATAGTATTCCTTAAATAACAGTTCATATTTATTCTGTAATTCATTAAAATGATTAAACCGACTGCGTAGATAGCTGGTCAATTTTGCTGATACATCGTTTTCCTGCTCCACTTTCTTGCTGATCTTTTTCTGTAGCCGTACACTCTCACGATAGATCACCTCTGTATAGATCGCTTCTTTATTCTTAAAATAATAATAAAGATTAGATTGCGACATCCCAGCTTCGCCTGCTATATCGGCAATACTGGTTTTCTTGACCCCAAAATACTGGATCAATTTCCTCGCCGCAAAAAGAATTTTCTCTCGCTGATTATCCATTTCTACTCCTGAATTTTGAATAATATATTCAAAATTCAAATACTGAAATTATTTGTCAAGTCTAATGAAATTAACCAGTCTAAGACCTTGCGGAGACTGTTCAACATATTTTGAGGATTTTCACCGCAGGTGATATTTATTTGTAGCCCCAGGTTGGAGCGGAGCGACAATCTGGGGCTTTATAATTTATATTCACCTACCCGTCCCAAACACCGGCTCTGCCGGTGTTTGGGACGGGTAGGTATTCTGGTTTATTATATTTCCCCTGGGTAGAAACTGCGTTTCAACCCAGGGCTACAAATAAA
>JAVCCT010000084.1 GCA_030765325.1 Candidatus Stygibacter frigidus
ATCCTTAAGGTGCTTCATCAAGGCAGATGATGAAATCTTAAATTCTTTTGCTAATTCTCTTACCCTGATTGCCATCAAACCTCCCAGTTTGTTTCATTCTCAGTTCTATTTGCCAGTTTTTTCATTATCCCGCTGGCAAAATTCCGGTCACTTATTGATAAAATCCCTGTCTCTCGCCGGTTAAATAACCTTCCCAATTTCTGCTTCGTGCTGTAGCAATACACCGGAATTCCTATTTCTTTACATTTATTTAATATTTTCTCCCTGGTATTCTGTGCCAGGTCTTCACTATAAATAAGCATATATACTTTTTTCCTGGATATAAGTCGGACTGAAGCCTCTATTCCGCATACCAGTCTCCCAGCTTTCATACATAGCTGCAAAAGACTGTCTATCCCTTTTTCTGCTTCCGTTTCCGATACCTTTGTACCCATTTCTCTATTTTCTCCACACATTCTTTTCCTGCGCAACAGTAATATCCCCTACCAGAAAGTCCCCTGGCGGGGTCAATCACATATTTGCCTCCAAAGAGTACAAATCGCAGCAATTTTCCCTGTTCATTTTTCTGACGACAGATCACACACGTTCGCTGAGGTATATGACCTGCATGTGATGCTTGATTAGGCATTAGAAAAACTCTGCTGACTCCTTCAATTTCTGGGCTGTTTTCTTGCCCAGGCCTTCCAGATTGCATAACTCATCAACGCTGGCTTCAAATACATCCTGCACTGAAGTATAACCATATCGCTTTAATATCTCTGCCAGTTTTGAAGTTACGCCATCAAGATCACTGATGTGACTCGTTACACGACGTTCCTCTGCGATCTTATCTTCAAATTCTTCTTCTGTATATATATCAAGTTTGAAATCTGTCAGTTTAGCAGCCAGCTTCACATTCTTGCCTTTCTTGCCAATTGCCTGATTTTTATTCTTTGCATCTACTATTACCCTGGCAAATTTCCCCCGATCAGCAAGATATACCCGCTCCACCAGATCAGGACCAATCGCATTTGCCACGAGCTGTTCAGGTGAATTATCCCAGATCACGATATCCACTAATTCATCATTAAGTTCCTTGCGAATCGTGTCAATTCTCACCCCTTTAGGTCCCAGACATGCAGCAGTGGGATCAATATCTTTATTCACCGCTTCCACAGCAACTTTGGTTTTGATTCCTGGCTCGCGCACTATCTTTTTGATCGTAATCTCTTCACTCGCTATCTCGGGGATTTCCATTTCAAATAGCTTCATCACAAATTCTGCTGAGGTTCTTGATAATATGATCATAGAATCAGTTTTACGCTTCCGAATATCAATCACATAAGCACGCAGCATATCACCCGGCTTATAATATTCCTCATCAATCTGTTCATCCGGTGGCAATAATGCTTCTGCATAGCCAATATCGACAGTATAACCACTATAATCAGATTTTGTTACTTTACCCATTACGATCTGGTTCTTTTGACGTTCAAAATCAACTCTGATCCGATTTTCTTCCAAAGCTTTCATCTGCTCCAGGATTGAGCGACGAATCGTCTTGATCATCTTTGGCTCAAAATCTACCAAACTCAATTTTGCCGTTATCTTATCACCTAATTCCAGATGCTGATTGCGTTCCTGTGCTTCTTCCAGACTTATCTCACCCAGATTCATGTCTCGCTCTACCACTATTCTCACAAACCTTATCTCTATTGTTCCAGATTTGAAATCTGTGATCACTTCAAGTTCATTTTCAGAAGTCAGCTTCTTGGATACCGCACCTTCGATACTATCTTTGATGATCTCTTCTATCTCATCCAGTTTCAGCTGTTTCAGATTAGCTAATGCCGCTAATGAACCCATCAAATTCGTACTCATTCCTTCTCCTTCTTCTGATCCGCTTTGCCAGGTTTCTTTAAATCCTGCTTATAATCAAACATGGTCTTTGCCTTTTTGATCCTGCTCAATAATACTTCTAATTCTTCGCCATCTGCAAGTAATAATGTGATCCTGTCAGGATTTACTTCCATGAGTTTCCCTTCTAAATGATCACTTTTCCCCTCTCCATGCACTGTCAAACTCACCTGCTCATTGATCGCACTCACAAAATGACTCTTCTTTTTCAGGTCACGTTCCAGACCAGGTGAGGATACCTCTATAAAGTATCTACTCTGGATCAAATCCTCTTCTTCAAGCTGATGCGCGATCTTTTTGCTGATCTTCTGGCAGTCACTAACCTTCACACCTCCCAGACTGGTGACATAGACCAAAAGCAGCTTTCCATGGTCTGTAGGTTTAAACTCCAGATCATATAATGCCACTCCTTGTGCTGCACACGCTTCCTTTACAATACTTTCAATTCTTTCCTGCATAGCCTACCCTAATATATAGCGAAACCACTGTCAGGCAGTGGTTTCATCCGCTATGTTATATACCCTATAGCTGCATCTGCTTTCTACAGCTAATTTTTCCTTCATTTCAAAATCATTAATTTTATCTCCGCTTTTCTGTCAATAAATTTAATCACTAATGTGGATTAGCTCGATTGGAGACTGTTCAATATATTTTGAAGATTTTCACCGTAGGTGATATTTATTTGTAGCCCCAGGTTGGAGCGGAGCGACTACCTGGGGTTTTATAATTTATATTCACCTACCCGTCCCAAACACCGGCTCTGCCGGTGTTTGGGACGGGTAGGTATTCTGGTTTATTATATTTCCCCTGGGTAGAAACTGCGTTTCAACCCAGGGCTACAAATAAA
>JAVCCT010000219.1 GCA_030765325.1 Candidatus Stygibacter frigidus
CGTCCCATAAACCGGCTCTGCCGGTGTTTGGGTCGGGTAGGTATTCTGGTTTATTATATTTCCCCTGGGTAGAAACTGCGTTTCAACCCAGGGCTACAAATAAATATTACCTACGGAAAAAATGTCAATTCTCTGAAATTGACAAATATGATGAATATGTGCACTTTTTGACAGAAAAATACGCAAATCTGCAATGATATCAATTACTTAGGTTGAACAGTCTCGTTTAACATCGTGAGTCGTGAAAAAAGAATAGCCCACTAATGGTGCGGATTAATCGGAAAAACACGGATAATATAATCAGGCATGCAGGACTACTAAACTGATAGATTTCATGACTGAGGGAATGAAAGTGAGAAAGTGTGACAACTAAACAAATATGTAGTTCTTCTCTTACATTACATCCACAACCCAGCTAAGTCAGGAGTGAACGGTACTCCGGATATGAATTCTGGACAACAGTTTAAACCTCCCAGTCCCTGCCAAATCCCAAAAGCCCTGCCTTGAGTACAGAAGAACTCCTGACTTATTTTGGACAAATCAGGGACTACTTATATTTCAATGAGGTTAGTAAAATAATTTTATTGACCACACGATAGAGATATTAATAAAGACAGATTGGGATTCGCTTCATAAGATAGGCGAAAAAAAAAGAAAAATGTAAGAGGTATTCAGAAAACTAAGATGGAAAAGTTATCGAGGAATGAATATGAAAAAGCGGGAGACAGCAGGAATAAAGCAGCTCGCTTAGAGGGCTGGTTGTCCATAGTAATAAATATTCTGCTTTTTGCTCTCAAATACTGGGCAGGAGTAGTAAGCATGTCCATTGCCTTGATTGCTGATGCCTGGCACACTTTATCTGATTCAATTTCATCTGTGATAGTGCTGATCTCAGCTAAGATCTCGAGTAAACCACCTGATAAAGATCATCCCTATGGTCATGGCAGGGCAGAACTGATAGCCTCGATGTTGATAGGAGTACTTCTGGCTATTGTGAGTGTGGAATTCATCCATCAGGCAGTAGATAAATTTCATAATCAGGAAACAGCAGAATATGGCACGATAGCAATTGTAGTGACGCTGATATCAATAATATTAAAGGAGTTATTAGCAAGATATTCCTTTCATTTCGGGAAAAAGCATCAATTATCTACTTTGATAGCAGATGGGCAACACCACAGGAGTGATGCACTATCATCAATTGTGGTAATGATTGGAATTATAGCTGGCAGCAGATTTTGGTGGATGGATTCATTATTAGGAATATTAGTGGCAATAATGATAGGTTATGCAGCTTACAGGATATTTATCGAATCCGCAGACAGGCTTCTGGGCAGGTGTGCAGATAAGGAATTGAGAACAGAAGTGATGGAAATATGTGAGGAAGTGGCACAAAGTAATAAGATAGAATTGCATCCTCATCATTTTCATGTGCATCAGTATGGAGAGCATAAGGAGCTTACTTTTCATGTGCGAATGCCTAAAGACTGGGAAATAGGTTTTGGGCATGAGATTTTGATCCAGATAGAGAATATACTGCGTGACAGGCTGAGAATAGAAGCCACTATTCATATTGATCCAAATTAAACAGAAATGAGAGAGAGATAAAAAAGATCATGGGTCGCAGTATAAGAAGCAAAGCTATACTTCAGGAAATCGTTGATAAGCGTGAAATATTCCAGCTTCAGGCGGAAAAAGGGAAATTGTTTGATTTTGCAGAAATCTATGGTAACAGCAATCCGATCGTGCTGGAGATAGGTATTGGCAGGGGAGAATTTATTGTGGGGCAGTCGCTTTTAGACTGGCACTATAATTATCTGGGGATAGAGATCAATCCTGAGCGGATAGATTATACGCTGCGTCAGCTTGATACTGAGAGGCATAAAAACGTGAGGATATTGAATTTATATGTAGATTCCAGCATAATAGAGTATATTGCAGAGGGATCTATCAGGAAAGTGTGCATTATTCATCCTGATCCCTGGCCCAAGCGCAGGCATCATCATCGCAGAATCATTCAGTCCAGTTTTTTGGATGTGTTATATAAGATCCTTGATGAAAGAGGGATATTGGAAATTCAAACAGATCATGCGGAATATGCTGAATACATCTTGAAGCATTTCAAGGTAAGGGATGATTTTAAGCCAATCATGGGAGGCAGCACAAAAATTCCTCGACATGGTCATATAGTAACATATTTTGAGGAAAAGAAAATGCGGGAAGGTAATTATCCCGTGTATATTAGTTATAGAAAGGCTGAAATGCAGAATTCAAGGAGAGAATATGGACTTGAAGAAACTGAGTGAGATATATAAGAACAAGATAGATGAAGATGAGAAGTATTATTCTGAGTCAGCGTGCCGGGATAGTTCTGCCCGAAGGCTTCATAAGGATCTGCATCAGTCAGTAAGATCAGAATTTGCCCGGGATCGGGACAGGATACTTTATAGTGGTGCATATCGCAGATATCAAGGTAAAACGCAGGTATTTTCATTTACAAATCTGATAGATGAAGAGATGACCAATCGCAGTC
>JAVCCT010000357.1 GCA_030765325.1 Candidatus Stygibacter frigidus
CAAAAAGGGAATTTGCTTAATGCCGTATCTCGCTGTGAAATAGGATATTATGAAATCGATGATTTTACGTTCAAGAGATAATTGCATATATTATAGTTATTTACAGCAAGTCGGAAATATCAGTTAGGCTTAGAAGGCGTATTAGGCGTATATTGCGTTGTTAAAATTCAACTCTACTTTCACAGTTAACAAACCTGACAATTGTTCACCGTATTGAGCAATTATCTTGACAATTTCTCATTACGGTGATTTATTGTCACACAGAAAAAGGAGCTGATTATGGATAGGTACTTAAAAAATCAGATAGTTAGTGATTTAGAGAAAAAAATGGTCTTTATAGTGGGACCGCGACAGGTTGGTAAAACCTGGCTGGCTCAGAATATTGCTGAAAATTATCAAGATACCTTATACTTAAATTATGATAATCCTGCTGATAGAGAAGTCATTAATGCTCAAAGCTGGTTTCCTGATGTCGAATTAATTATTTTTGATGAAATACATAAAATGAAATCCTGGAAAAACTACTTGAAAGGTGTATTTGATACAAAACCAGCCCTGCAGAAGATTTTAGTGACCGGAAGTGCCAGATTGGATGTATTCAGACAAAGTGGAGATGCCTTGACTGGTAGGTTTTTTCGCTTCAGATTGTTTCCTGTTTCCTATAAAGAAATGGATTCGTTTGGTCTCAGCAAAGCATTAGATAAATTTATCTTTAGCAGTGGTTTTCCTGAACCATTCCTGGCAACAACTGACTCAGAAATTAAAAGATGGCGAAAAATGTATATTGATGGCATCATCAGAAATGATGTAATTGATTTTGAAAATATAAGGGATTTCAGAGCAATGTACACACTTGTAGAATTGCTTAGATATAGAGTAGGATCGCAAATTTCCTTTAGATCATTAGCAGAAGACATCGGAACTTCACCTAACACCATTACAAAGTATATAGAGATTTTGGAAGCATTATTCATTGTATTCAGAGTTTATCCGTATTCCAAAAACATTGCCAGATCACTTAAAAAAGAACCCAAACTATACTTTTACGATACAGGACTGGTCAAAGGAGATGATGGAATCAAAGCAGAAAACCTGGTGGCAGTAAGCTTATTGAAAAATGTCTATGGTGAACAGGATTTTGAAGGCAAAAACACCGAACTATACTATTTGAGAACCCGAGAAAAAAAGGAAGTAGATTTTTGTCTCACAGAAGAAGATGAGCTTACGCAACTTATAGAAGTAAAACTATCAGAAAACAATCCAGCCAAAAATCTGCTCTACTTCAAGGAAAAATATAATATCCCGGCAACTCAAATTGTCTTCAAACTAAAAACAGAAATGATAAAACATGGTGTAAAAATAAGAGATGCGATCAAATTCCTAAAAGAGCTTAGTTATTGAACTGATATAGCAGTACCTTCAGCAGCTCAAGTCTTATTTATCTAAACAATATTCCCACCATATTTATTATGAAAGATAAATTCGTCCAACTCCTTACGCATCGGACGCTCCAGCTCCCCTGCTTTTTGCTGCTCAGATAGTTCTTCATCAATTCCTTCAGGTTCTCTACCCACTATCAAAAGTGCGATCACTTCTATATCTTCCGGTATTTGCAATATCTCCCTGGTTTTACTGGGACTATACCCTGCAATAGGATGAACCATTAAACCAAGCTCTGTAGCTCGTAATATCATCTGAGCAGTTGCCATCCCAATATCAAAATGATAATACACCCTGTCATGGATAATGCAATCATCTTCCTTTTTTCCCAGCACAGCGATTATCAATCCTGCTTTTGCTGCCCAATCGTTACCCTTGCTCAATGCTCCCTGCATCTCGTTCAATCTGATCGGATCATACACAAACACATATTGCCACGGCTGATTATTATAACACGATGCCGCCAACTTTGCGCTTTCTCCCAGTTCTCGGATCATTTCTGCTGTTATTTCTAATTTCCCCAGGGATCGTAATGACCTTCTTTTTGCAATAGCTTCCTTAACTGTCAATTTTGTCTCCTTCTAAATGAAATTATTCGCTCCCTTCCACCAAATCCTCAAATCCCTTATGGGTTTCTATAAATTGCTTCACAAATGAACAGGCTGGGATGACCTTAAACCCATTCTCACGAGCATATTCCAGTGCTTTATGTACCACAAGTGATGCCAGCCCCTGCTTGCGCAGCGCACGTGGCACATAAGTGCGGTGATATTCTAATATAGTATCGCTGATCTTTCGATAATCCATCAAGGCGCGTTTCCTCTCAAATTCCAAATAAAACTGATTTCGCTCAGTATCATGTATTACTTCGTTTCTCATGTATTCTCCTTTTGTTGATCCATATCATATCTTCTATTTATCCCATATCTACCTTAAATATATTTACTTACATATAATATAACTAATTTAACTCTTTAGCAAAACTAATTATTACTTTTCCCTGACTTATTAAGTAATCAATTGAAACTAATTCTTTCATTTAGGGCTCCCTTTTTTATTACTAAAACTCTATTTATAAAGGTAATCTTTAAGTTAAGTAATTATTATCTAAGTTTTTATTGACTAAAAATAGAGATAGTTAAATTATCCGAATGTAATTCAATATGCTGATTCAAAGTTAGTTTACTAAGGAATAATTAGAATCAAAGATTACCTGATAATAGCAGTTCTGTGCGCATGTCAGGTTTAAAAAAAGGAGTTCCCATGAATAATGTAAAAAGTGCATTTACGATGCTTTATCTTCTCTCATCCTGCGATGGAGAAGTAAGCCCTTCTGAGCTTGATCTGATCATAAAATATCTCGAAGAGAATGAGGATATTATTGATTTTGATCATCATCAGTTAACCGGCTCACTGCTTTTTTTGAGTGAAGGAGAAATTAAATTGAAGCTGGAAGAAACTGCTCTGGAATATAAAGGCAACTCATCCGAAGAAGAAAGAAGTGAATTACTTAAATTTGGCTTTAAGTTAATAATATCAGACAAAAAAATCGCTACCGAAGAGATCAGGTTGTTCAATATCCTGGGCAGAGTCTGGAATATCGATATTGACGAGTTTATTAAAGTCAATCATCTATATTAAAAAGGATTTATTATGAAAAAGCTAATACTTCTATGTGTTTTATTCTTATTCACAAGTCTTTGTGCTGAGGAAGTTTTTCAGGTGGGTGTGGTCAATACCCTGCAACTTCATCCGGCAAGCACTCCCGTGGAAGGCATTAAATTGAATCTGGTAAATAGTTCAACAGATAATTTCACCGGTTTGGATGTTGGATTCTTCAGCCAGGTAAATAAAGATTTTACTGGTATACAGTTCAATACAATCAATTTTAATAATGGTAATTCTACTGGACTCCAGTTTGGAGAAGTTTTTATCAGCATCTGGCAGCATGACAGGAGCGCAACTTGGCACTGTTAATTATGTTAGTGAAGATATGGTTGGTTTGCAGATGGGATTTTTGAATATTATCACTGGAGGTGGTCAGAATTTTCAGTTAGGGATGATCAATTACAATGAAAATGGTTTCCTGAAGATCTTCCCATTCTTTAATTTTAGTCTATAACCCTTTATATTTTTAAGAGTATTTCTTTTTCCCCAATCAAATGAACCAGAAAATCAGATTGCGAACTTTCTGGACTCACTATTTCAGAAATATCATACAAATATCGACAGTAGTTATGGAAAAATTGATCCATTTTCATTTCACACCTTGACTTAGCAAATAATCATTTGCTTTACTGCATTAACCTCGCTTTTCACTGCGGAAACGCCAACTATATATCCTTGCCATTGTGAAAGCTAATGCCTTGCGTAAAGGTATTGAACGTGGTTCATGCACCAATGCCAGGGGAATAATTGTCAGCCAGCGAGCTATGCCTCCAATACCAAACATCACCTGTTCCGGTTCCAATACCTTAAATCCAAGGTCTAACGCCCCAGGATAAAATACCCCCGAGGCCAGTGATGAAGTCATCATAGCCAAACCTGCCACTGCAGCATAAATACCGCTGTAAGCCTGGGCTTTCCCCTTGGGGGCAATCGAAAGCACAAAATTGGTTGTAATGATACCAGCTCCTGCCCACATAAACCCGGAAATTAGCCCTTCCAGCCACAGTAGGCTATAATTAGAAGAACTCACGAATAACCAGAATAAGGGATTCAAACCTCCCAGCATCACACATATCTTCATTGAGCTTTTATTACCGTAATGATCAATGAATTTACCCCAGAAACCAAAAGATAGCAGAGAAGACATTGTGTGAATAGTGCTGTATATCTGGATCTCAAAAAGGCTCATCTGCAGTTTTTTGAGCATAAAGGGACTCCAGAACGGACTTCCAATCCCTACTGCCAGCATCCACCAGACTCCAAAGATCAAGAGCAGACGGAAATTTTTATCCATAAATGGCTGACGTAGTATTACCCTAAGGCTGGATTGTTTTGAAGAACGTCTTTTGCGCTCAGGTTGCAAAGCTAGAAGTGATAAACCCGCAACACCCATCAGCGCAGCAAAAACAAATACAAATGCCAGAAAGAGCGATTGCTTGCCCGGGACGAAGAAGTTTTCAGCTCCCAGAAAGGAGATATAGGCTACCCGCAGTGATCCGCCTTTAGATTCAAACAGGTCCACATGAAAACTGACCAGATAGCTGAATGCCAGACCCACTATCAATAATATCTGATTGCGTCGGGAAAAGAACCTGCCCCTGATACGTAATGGGATTATGTCACTGATCCAGGCTATCCAGATATTAGCTCCGGTTGATTGTAATCCGGCACTGAAAAAGAGCAGCATCAACATAAACCAAATCCCCTGCTGCTGATCCTTAAATACTAATGCCAGTCCCAGGAACAGGGTTAGCAATCTTCCCAATGCAGATATCCAGATGCACAGCCATTTACGTTGAGATATTTTGCGGGAAATTGCTATCCCAAGCGGCTGCCAGATAGCTGAAGCCTGACCTATCCCGGAAAGCAGACTATATTGCATAGGGCTGGCTCCCATGATCACCATCAGTTTAGTAACAAAACTGCTGCCGATCTGTGCCAGAGAACCATAAACCTGAGCAAAAGATCCTTCCACAATCGATGTATGGTATGTTTTAAGCACTATGCTGTCTTTCTGGGAATGTTTCTTTCCTGCCATTATTCCCCCCTGATATCTACTAATATATCGCTCAAATTCTTTTTTTTGCCAGACAGATTTTTAGTAAAGTAAATTTGTTAATAATTAAATCTTGAAGTATATACTATAAACAAATATCCTCTTTACAAAAATGAAGTCGATAGAGAAAAGGTTGAAGCTGAAATAAAAGCATATATTTGATTTTAGTTATAAGAATTTCTTGTTATAAGAAGGTTAAAATGAACGATGTATTGAGAACAGCAAAAAACTGCCGGCATTATGCTATGTGCAAGATAGATTTTTTAGCGACCGGGCTATGCAAATCTGGGGCGGAAAAGCATTATGTGAGTTTTTATCCCCAGGGAAGAATGGATCTCTATGCTGCCCTGGCAGAGAACAGAATCCCTGTTACTGAAAAATGTGTTGAGATTGCTGATAGTTGCGATCTCTGCGGCAAATGTGATTACCAGTGCTATTTTGTTACAGAAATGAAACCAACAACGGTCATGAAGGCTCTGAAGGAGCATGTTAAGCATTATTTGGAGAACGATGGGCAGCCAGTAATTCCTGAAAAAGATAGCATCCTCATTGAGCTTAAAAAAATAGTGGGTGACTACTGGGCTACCAATGATCGTGCAATTGCCTTAACCTATGCACATGATCCCAGCCCTGTCACTACGTTGCGTATGCCCGGTTATGTGATTTTACCGATTTCAACAGCAGAAATTTCGGCTGTGGTTAAATTACTGAATCATCATAAAATCCCTTACGCTGTGCGGGGAAATGGATCCAGTGTGATGGGTTTTGTTATGAGCGAGGGTGCGGTTATTGATCTTGCCAGAATGAAAAATATCACCTTTGATGAGAAAAACTGGTTGGTCAAGGTAGAGCCTGGCGTAGCAGCTTTCGATCTTCAGCAAGCAACCGTGAAGCGAGGATTCAGGGTAAATGCAGCGGAACCTTCGGCATTGGTTTGCGCCAATATCATGTGTTCAGGAATATTCTCATTATTCTCAGCGAGTTACGGCACTGCTGCCGATAATTACATTGATGCTGAATTTGTAGGACATGATGGGGAGATCTTCCGACTGAGTGATAAATCAGCACCAAACCTCTTTGCCTTCAAGATGGAAGATTCAAACATACCGGGGATTTGCACTGCCGCTTATATTAAGCTTCATCCTATTGTTTCTGACGAAAACGCCGCATTTGTACCATTTGAATCTCTTGAGCCAGCACTAAGTTTTGCCCGTGAGTGTGCTACTCGGCGCATAGGAATTGCCATTGGTGTGCTGGGTGGAGAATATATTTCTACATTTCTTTCGCCTACAAAAAAACTGGCAGCAGAGGTAAAGGATACTTTCCGGGAAAAACTAAAAATTGAACACCTTGTTCTGGTGATCGGGGATAAATATGCCCTCAATTCAATAAAAGAAATGGGCTATAATTATTTCGATGATCGCTTGATTAGGATCCTTACCCTGGGGCTGCCATCACTTACTGCGGCTAAATGGCTTGATCTGCTGGACGAACTGGCTGACGGGGAACCATTCTCCTACCTCGGACTTAAGCACTTCTCTGACCTGGCTGAAGTGGCTCTGGCACCTTCAGCAACCCAACTTGTCAAAGACGTTGACCCTGAACTACGCCCTGTTTTTGAAAAACTATACTCACAACCGGAAATGACCGACCCCGTATGGCTTAACATGTTTCGGATCGTCAGTGCTCGCATGGGCAGGGAAAAACACGTGGTGCCATTGATTATATACCTCCCGATAGATAACGATCTGATAATAGACATAAATAGTGAGTTTAAACGCATTGCCGATAACCACGGATTAAAAAACGATTATGGCTTCATCACACCTCTTGATGATGGCAAACGCTGTGTCTTTGAGTATGACTACTACCTGGATCAAATTGATCCAAAACAAAGAGAGAAGATGCAGCACGCACTGATGGAAGCCGGAAAGATGATCGAGAACTATTCGGATAAAACCGGTACTGTCACCTGGATCAGATATGTATTTTCTCAAGGATTTAGCAGGAAGGAGAATTTTCTCTACTCCGTAAAAGAAGTTGATAAATGCCCGAAATAAAAAATAATGAGATGTATCTGCTTACGGGAGCAACTGGTTTCCTGGGAAGCCATATTATGGCGGAACTTTTATTAAAGGAAAAGAAAGTTGTCATCACCGGAAGAGCCTCTAAAAATGAATCGCTGAAGCAAAGAATCCAAATATTACTGCATTGGTTTGGGATTGCTCACCTTGAGGAAATGCTTGAATTTTATGAAACCGATTTTTTAAAAACAAGGCTCGGGCTTGATATAGTTGAATATGATGATTTATGCACTAAGAATTTAACCATAATTCATTGTGCGTCAGATACCAGCTTTGCTGAGAAGAATCGGAAAAGGGTGATGAAGTCAAATGTGGATAACCTCACTGAGATCCTGAATTTTGCCCTTAACAGCAGGACGCCCTGCTTTCATTTTATCAGCACTGCATATGCTGTGGGCACAGATATTGTAGAATCTCCCGAAGTCCCCGTGAATTCTACCCATTTCACTAATGTCTATGAAGAAAGTAAGGCATATGCAGAGAATATAGTATCCTTTAGATGCAGGGAGCATGAGATACCCTTTACAATTATACGCCCCTCAATTGTATATGGAAATTCCATTTCAGGACGATCTCTCAAATTCAATGCCCTCTATTATCCGGTCAGATTTTTGCAGTATATCAAGGATATATATCTTAACGATATAAAAAATAATGGTGGGGGAAAATCTACTAAAAACGGCATTTATTTAAATGATAAAGGAGTGCTTCATCTTCCTCTCAGGATATTCATTCCCAATGAGGGCAAAATTAACCTGATTCCTGTTGATTATTTTACCGCTACATTTTTTTCAATAATAGAGAACCCTGGAAACGAAACATTCTTTCACATAACAAGTAATACACCCAAAACTATGGTAAAACTGGCATCATATACGGAACGCTTTCTAAATATTACCGGAATTGAAATTGTCATCGGCGCATCAGACAAAAATGAATTGAGGAATCCGACTGAGGAACTTTTTGATCATTTCATCAAAGTTTACAGACCTTATATTTCAGATAAAAGAGTTTTTATCAGACAGAATACTGACCAGGCTACCAATGGTGATCTGCCTCCCGATTTTACTTATGAGATTTTCAATAAATGTATGTCGTTTGCCGATTCTGTAGACTGGGGAAAAAATCTTTTTACGTAAATTTCTTCTTACTTTTTACCCAATCTAAGAACCTCTCAAATAAATTATCACATTATTTCTATCAAGTCTCTGGCATTTCATTTCTCAGTGCTCTCTGTGTCCTCTTTGGTGAAAAATCTTTGTTTATGTTTTCGGTTTAGTCAAATTAGAACTATTAAATCAAATTGAGGGAGTATCATCAGAAATTGTCTTCTTTTTTTTTGATTTTATTATATATATAGATCAAGATGATAATAATAAATAGAGCAATGATAATTAAAACCTCTCCGTATGCTACGTGGTAATCATCATCTTCTTTATCATCTGTGTTAAAATCATCAACTATCACAGCGCCTTTGCCCTGAATCCAGGAATCAAGCATTTCTTTGTTAACTCCTAAATCAAACCCGCTTTCCATGTATCTATAACCTGATAATTTATACATGCCTTGCTGCTGTTCAGCTCCTTCGCTTGCCAGATTTTTTTCCAGTTTATCCTGCTCCAGCGTGTCAGAATAAATATGAGCCACAATTACTTTACCCAGTTTAACCAGATATTCATCACTTACCTCATCCGGAATTATAGCTGCATTTGTGTCAACTTGCTGGATATTGCGTATTTCCTTTAAAATGTCTACTATGCCTGCTCTATGCTCATTAACTGCCGTATCGGCATAAACCGTTATACTGATAAATACGGCTAAAAAGCATAAAATCACTATTTTACATAAGTGTTTAGCCATGAAAATCTCCTTAACATTTTCCCATATACTCATTTTTATAAATGACGTCATTGTGAATCTTGTCAAGGAAGTTGTCACTAAGGCATCCTCCAGGTTTTTAGACTGTTCAATATATTTTGAGGATTTTCACTGTAGGTGATATTTATTTGTAGCCCCAGGTTGGAGCGAAGCGACTATCTGGGGTTTTATAATTTATATTCACCCTTCCGTCCCAAACACCGGCTCTGCCGGTGTTTGGGACGGAAGGGTATCCTTGTTTTTTATATTTCCCCTGGGTAGAAACTGCGTTTCAACCCAGGGCTAC
>JAVCCT010000263.1 GCA_030765325.1 Candidatus Stygibacter frigidus
ATAAATTTATCCTTCTGATAACCATATAATTTGCCTGATTCACCCCAGCGAAGGTTAGGTATAAAATCTTTAACCATTGTTTCACCATAAATGTTACAACCAAAACCAATCACAGAGCCTGAATTTATAGTGCTGTTAATCCCAATTTTGCAATGATCGCCGATCAGACAACCCAGGAATCTCATACCCGTTTCAATCTTCTCTTCATGATGAATGCTGTGAACTTTGATAGGTTTATAATTGTTCTTGAGATCGCTGTTACTGGTACCTGCACCGAGATTTATCCACTCTCCCAGATAACTGTGACCCAGGAATCCAGAATGTTGTTTATTTACGTATCCTTGAATTATGCAACCTTCAACTTCACCCCCAATTTTACATACTGGTCCAATAGAGGTATTTTCATAGATTGTTGCTCCAGCTTTGATAACACTTTTTTTGCCAATATATACTGGTCCAGTAATTACGCAATTGGGCATAATAAGGCATCCTTCATCTATCACCACGGGTCCTTCGGATCCATCAATAACAACCCCGGGTTTGATACTTACATTTTCTCCTATCCAGACGTTATAGGGATTTAATATTGTCACACCCATCTCAGTTTCAAAGCTATTATCTTTATCATTAAATACCATTTCAAAATCTTGATTTATATACTTGCCATTTTCGGATATCAAATTCCATAACCAGTCCCAAAGAAGACCATCCTCCAGCTTTTCTTCCCGCATCCCTATCAGTAGAGCTTCAACCTGGTCTGCTACAAGAGTTTGCTCATCCACTTCCAACCTGGCAGCAATAAGAGAACCATCAGATGTTAGATAATGATCAAGGGTTAAATTTAATATTTTCTTTGCTAATTCCTCATTTATCTTTGTTCGAGTATTCACCAGCAGAACTTCATTTTCCGGTAATTGATTAATATACCAGTCGGGATGCCTTTCACGATAAATATCTTCCAGATAATCAGCTACTATCAGATGACTATCCGTGTTATCAAGAAAGAGATTTAACCTTTGTCTCAGTTTCAATATCCCTACTCTCAAATCAGAGGTTGATCTGGTATAAGTGATTGGAAAAAAATGGCGGTAATTAACATCATCAAATAATACTATTATCATTGTTCCTCCCGGTTATCGGAATTTTATTATTTCCGGCTGAACATTAGAGAATTGGGGCATTACTACTCCAATATCTGCATAAATATAGGTTGGATCACATACAAGATATTCACTATCATCATAAATAACCTTATCACCCTCGATTTCAAAGTTCATTTTGACTGCTGTTGCCACGTGACCGGGATAATCTAATCCAATTACTTGCAGTCCCAGGAATTCTTCTACCAGATAGGAAAAAAGAAATGATCTGTCTTCGCAATCGCAATATTTATAAAAGAAAGTTTCTTCTGGGAATAAACTGTTTTCTTTTCCAAATTGTTCATCATCTGTCTGATATTTAAATGCTGTTTGCACAAATCGGAGTAAAATATTCAATGCATCAGCTTCCGAACGCCCTTCAAGAATTGGCTTTAAACCTTTTATTATAGAATTTTTTAGTAATGGTGAAAGATCAGATTCAAAGTAAACCGATAGGTCAGTTGCTGGGTAGGTAGCCAAAAAATCTATCAGTGTCTTATTTTGTTTCACGGGTATTATATGGGTACTGTCTTCATAACTGAAACTCAATTTACGTTCCACAACTACTTCTTCAAGATAGGGTGTTGATGTAATATTTAGATCTATCAGGTCATCTGAATCAGGATATTTGCCATCATAGGTATAAATTGAAACAGGCTTGATATCATTATCACTTAAATCTACAGAATAATAATCTCTGGAATCAAGAGACAGATGAGGTTCCTCATAAATTACACTCTTTGTGGCAAGTAAAAGGTAAATATTATCGCCATTATATCCCACTTTACAATCAAAACCATTCTTGATAAGCATAAACCAGGTAAACAGGTTTGCCATATTGTTGCTTTGATATATTTCATCACCTGTGCGATAGATGAGCTGGCAGTATGCCCAATCATTGAGTTTAAATCTATCTCTCATTTTCTTAAGATCACTTAAGATCAATTCATAATCAGTATTACTTATCTTTCCCCAAAAGTTTGCAATAGAGGAGGCATCACATTTCCCAATTGCATCTATCTTCATATTACTATTATAATTTAGATTAAAAATCAATCCCCAATATGATAACTTCAAGGTCTCTGCTCCCTTTGAAATGGCATACATTATCTGCTCTCGCTGTAAATCTTGAAGTATATCAGCAATTTCAGGGATATCGGGTTCAGAATCATCAATCTTCATTTCTACAATTGATCCAGCAGCAAGATCAGGGCAAGCTTGACCAACCGGATTGGGTATTTCAACTGGTTTTGGAATGGAATCTCTTATCGAAGGCTCCTCTGTATTGTACATTTCCCATCCCTTTTCCAGAAATTCAGAAAAGTCTTTGTCCATCTGGCTTTTCCAGTTAGAATATTCCTCATTCTGGTTTTTCAGCCATTCATCAAATTCACTCTGGGCAAAAATCTGCAGTGTGATTATACATAAAATCAAAAGTAATATTTTCCTCATGTTCACTCCTTAATTATTTCCACCTGTAAAGTGAAAAAATACCTCCTACAGTGACTATCAACATATATATAGGCTGAATTATCAACCACAGCGGATAGCTCAACCATAATCTATTATCAACCTTAAACCTTTTGAAAACTGCTTTCACAAAGCTCATTTCCACTATTAATCTGATAGCAAGTAACCAAATTCCTATCTGCAAATTCAATATCAGAACTATCCAGGGAAGAAAAGTGATCATCAATACACTGATAAGATAAACAAAAAACTCTGGATTCAAATTAATTTGAATCCCGGTATTTGATGCCCAACGCATACGTTGATTTAATAACTCTCCCCAGGTGTCCACAGATGATGTGGTCATAAAGCTCCCAGATGATCTATTAAATGTAATCTTCATATTAGCCTTACGAAATAATTGCATCAGATTTACATCATCTCCAGAAACCAGATGCATGATCTGCTGATAACCTCCCACTTTTTCCCAACTTGATTTGCGAAAAGCCAGATTCTGTGCGGAACAGGAAAAATATTTGCCTGATAATATTAATCCTCCTGCCACAGCATACATCGCCATAAAATCGAAATATTCATACCAATTTACACTTCCATACTTCAGATTTTCATTAGTATTAGTTCTTGATAATCCAGCTACCATATCAATATCAGATTCAAAACAGGACACCATTGATAATATCCAGTTACTCCCTGGTCGGCAATCAGCATCTGTGATAAGTATTATCTCTCCAGTTGCTGCTTCCACTGCTGGTTGCAAGGCATTTTTCTTGCCTGCAAATTGTGCACTCTCTCGATCAATTTCTATAACCTTAAGATTTGACCAGTTTTCGGCATATTTTCTAACCATATCTCCAGTACTATCCACAGATCCGTCATCTGCTATGATTACTTCATATAAATTCTCAGGGTAATTCTGATTGCCCAGTCGCATTAATAATTCTCTGATATTTGAGGCTTCATTTCGAGCTGAAATCACTACTGATACTCTTTCCCTGCCAGCCATTAATTTATTTTTAGGTTTTTTATATCCTTTCCAACTTAACCACAGGTAGTAGTAATAAACCAGACTGCCTGATATTGAGAATATTAGTAACAATGACCAGAGCATTTATTCGGGAACTTCCTGTGCTTTGTCTGATGGTTTTATCTGCCATAAATCCAATAGATTTCTTTCTTCTACCTCCAAACTATCTGTGCGCAGGCGATCTGGTTCCATCCAGTAGAGGAGACTGTCAGACACTTCCTCAATTTTGCGATCTTTATATACTACAGCACCTCGCAGATCAGGTCTTCCTGGCAGTTTTTCCCTCTTCCACAATTGACTGGAAGGCCAGGGATGCCTTTCGCCTCCCAGATAATAAAATACGCTATCAATAATGCTTTCAGCAAATAAAACTGGCTTAAAGTGATAACGAATACTGTCACCATATACATATTTAACTGCTGTGCTGTCTTCCAAAGGTATTACATTACTCAGAGTGTCCAAGCCAGCAATTTTATTTCTGATTATAAAGAGGCTATCAACCCAGTTTGGAGCTAAATATGATTCTCCATTTAAATAATATTCCAGCGAATCAAATTCTGCTTTAATTGCCAAAGGTTTCCAGTAATTGATAGAATCTCGTAAAGCAGGATTTAGCTTTTTTACCAGGTAACGAGTTGAATCAGGATAATCAAAAGGTTTCCCACCCAGATCAAAAACCACAGAATCAAGATAATTCTCTCTATATATAGTAGGTAAGAAATTATAATTTAATGAGTCAGATAGCACGTTAGGTTCTGTTCCGGCAATAAAATATTCATCAATTGTCTCTTCATAACGGTTTGCTGGTAATAATCCGGTTTCTTTGGAGATGGTTTTAGTTATAATATTATCAGGTTTATCAAATTCATATCGGGAGCCGTCAATGATAGGCTTTCCTTGATTATTAAGGGGTGAATCAAGTTCAATTGCTTTTTTCATAATATAAGGCCAGGCAGGTAAAGCAGCAGTGGCACCACTTTGGCTTTTTCCCAAAGATTCGTTATTATCAAAACCTACCCAGATACCAGTAACAAGTTTTTTATTATAACCAATGAACCAGGCATCTCTGAAATCATCTGTTGTGCCTGTTTTCCCTCCAGCAGTCCATTTATATCCTCGCCAGCGTACTCCTGCTCCAGTACCATCTTCGGTTACGCTCTGCATAAGATTTGTCATTAGCCAGGCTACCTGTTCTTTCACTACTTTTATTCTTTCCGGTTCATTACTTTTGATCACATTACCTTCACTATCTTCTATTCTGCGGATAAAGATAGGGTTTACTCGATAACCGTTATTAGGAAATGTAGTATATGCACTGATTAGCTCGTAGGGATAAACCACATTAGTACCTATTGCCATGGAATAAACTGCCCAGATTGGAGTAGATATACCAAAACTTTGAGCATATTCTTTAACTTTTTGAGGAGTGAGATCATAAAGCATTTTAATCGCCCAGATATTCCGTGAGTGCCGTAGAGCATCACGCATGCGCAGATAGCCATAAGTCTCTCGAGAATAATTATGGGGCTGCCAGAATAAGCTGTCACTCTCGATAAAGCAGATTGGCTCATCCTTAATTACAGTAGCGGGAGTATAGCCATTGTCCAGAGCTGTTGTGTAAAGTATAGGTTTAAATGCTGACCCAGGTTGTCGATTAGATTGCATAATCCTGTTTAACTTGCTGTGATTGAAATTTCTGCCCCCAATCAATACTCTCACATATCCGGTTTCAGGCTCTATAGAAAATACTCCCCCCTGAACGTAATCTGTGACTATATTCACCGTATCAGCTGGTAAATCAGTATATTTTACTTCATAATCATTCTTATTTTCAAACTTGATCAATTCCCTGTTTAGCAGGCTATCAGCATATTCCTGCAGATCAGCATCAAGAGTTGTATATATCTTTAGACCTCCACCGAAAAGCCGATGGGTGCCATATTCCCTTTCCAGAATGGGTCTGATATATTCAATGAAATAATCTTTTGCAGTTCCCAGTGATTCTGTTTTAACTAAATGAATAGAATCTTCTTTTGCTTCATAGTATTGCAGGGTATTGATCACTTTTTCTTCTTTTAGTCTGTTCAAAACAAGATTCTTACGCCATAAAGACCTCTCAGGATGATGTTTGGGAGAATAGGCATTCGGTAACTGGATCAAACCTATCAATATAGAAGCTTCTGAAATTGTCAGGTCTTTTGCTGCCTTTCCAAAGAATTTCTGACTTGCAGCCTCTATGCCATATGTGCCAGTGCCAAAAGGAACTTTATTCAAGTAGATTTCCATTATTTCATCTTTGGAATAATTGCGCTCGATCAATACTGCCAGCATCAATTCTTTTATCTTTCTTGGTATGGTTTTATCAAGTGAAAGAAATAGATTTCTTGCCAGTTGCTGCGTGATAGTGGATGCTCCCTGTGAAAAACTACGTGTTTTTATATTTTTTAGCATGGAGCGCATAAAGCCCATTAAATCCATTCCCCAGTGATTCCTGAAGTTTTGGTCCTCTACGCAGATCAGGATGTCCTTCACATGATCAGGTAATTCTGTCACATTGGTCAATGTACGCTGTTCAAAAGCAAAAGTATGAATTAGATTATTATGCAGATCATATACCTCTGAACCCACCTTCATGTCATATTGATGCAATTCAGATAGAGGTGGAAGCTCATGGCTGTAGTAATAAAAAATTCCTGCAACAATTCCAGCTCCAAAAAAGATCAGGCAAAAAAAGATATATAGATATCTCGCCATATAATAATTAACAGTCCGTTTTTCGGAAACTGCTTTCATATTTCTGCTTTTATTTCTCTTTACTGCCATAAACTATTCTTTCCCACTTAGTTATTTATCTATGCAATAGTCAAAATATCCAAATTTAAGTCAATTCATATATTATGATTTTCTAAATTCTGCCAAAACAAAAAAGGCAGACCGAAGTCTGCCCTGTCACTAATCTATAGTGAATATAATATTTACAATCTACTTCATTAACATTAATTTTTTGGTTCTTACTGGTGCTCCAGCTCGTTCAAGTTGATAAAAATACACTCCTGAACTTACCTTTCTTCCCTTGCTGTCAGTGCCCAGCCAATTTACAGATTGAGTTCCTTTATCCATATTGCCGTTGATCAAAGTATTCACTATTCTTCCTTTGATGTCAAAAATTCTCAGTCTCACTTTTCCTGATTCCATGAGTGAAAAATGTATAGTAGTCTCTGGATTAAAAGGATTAGGATAACTGAAATAATCATCTACCACAGGTGAGATCAATTCAACCTCATTAATTGGAGAAAAAACTACTTCAACTGTATTTGAAGGTTCACTTTCTCCATTAGTGTAATTAGCAACCACATAAAAACCAAAGTCAAATGCACTTGAGAGAGTCGTTTCATAATAATTTTCTGTTGTGTTGATAATATGCAGGAAATTGCTGTTCTCACCTAATCTCACATACACACCGAAATTCTCAAAGGTTTCTGCCGAACCAGCATCAAATGACCATTCCAGGTGCATTTGCGCTTCTTCCATATCAACTGTTAAATTATATGGTGCTTCCAGGAAAAATAAATCAAAATCTAACATGGAAATATCGGCTGTGACTATTTCAATTGTCTGCGTTTCTATCCCATGTCCTGGCAGCCAGGCACTCACATCATAGAGACCTTCATAATATACATAAGAATACCCACCCTCAGGTCCAGGCATTATTTCAGCATCTCCGATCGTCACTATTCCCTGCGTGAAATCAACATCATCCTGATTACTCGTTATGGTACCGGCGATAAAGCCTTCTCCCGGATTATATATAAATGTGATACTGTCACCAGCAGAACTTACCTGATGAATAAATGTTCCTCCATAACCACCACTTTGCAGCCAGTCAGCAGGATTTGTCTCATCATTGAATTCTGTCCTGCCATAATCGGCATTAAAAGGTGCTCCAGAAGGATTACCATTACTATTATTATTTCCTCCCGGGCGATATAGATATAATTCGTCTGGAGGCCCACTGGCATTTCCCTGTCCAGATAAAGAACCATCAACCCGCCAGACAAGTAAACCCTCACCAGGAAGATTCATCTCATAAGTGCCTACGATCCTTTTCCGATATTCCAGCACGAAATATTCCATTTGATTATTTGATGCTATGCGATATACATTTTCATTACCTTCACTCATGGGATGAAGTGCATATAAGCCTGGCTCACTGATCAAAGGAAGTTCATCTATCCAGTGGCCATAGCGATATTTCATATATGCACACATATGGCCATTTCCACTTTCCATTATGTCCCACGCATCAGCTGGTGCATACACATTGGAATTATAATGATATAGATCAGGAGCTCCCAGAGCATGGAACATCTCATGATTCAGGGTTCCCACTTCTACCTGAGTTCGAGGTTGAAAAGTGAAATCCATCACCCGCAATCCATTTATATAAGCATCCACCAAATACAAAGACCAGCGATGTGCCCATAATAATTCAGCCCAGCCATCATTTCCACCTCGGATAATGAAACATACATTATCTACCTGCCCATCATCATCTCCATCAATATCAAGTGATTCCGGCACTTCGTCCGCAATATACTCTATGGCGTCCGCCAGTAGTGTCTGCTCACGGATAGCTCTTTCATCCCCACCTTCATAACCATCAGGATTAGAAACATAGTTATAAGGTGAATAATATCCTCGAGGATGTTCTGATTGATATGATAAATTTGTGTCCATATCAGTTATAGGATATTGAGTGCTATTGATAGTCAGGGTTTCATAGGAGACTTCATTATAATATGAATACATGGAAGGTGTTTCTCCATCATCCGCATTAAAAAGCGGATCAAACTCGCTGCGTGGTTCAGGAAATTCACTCTGATCTGCAAATCTGATAAAAACCACTATATTGTTCAAAGTTCCTTCCGTTGGTGCACGGCTCTGATATCTTTCAGGCACATCAAATAAGTGTCTGCGCTGAAGGTATTCTTCTTTGCTGATTCGCAGTTGCGGAGTTATTCCCAAACTCTCAGGATCAGTTTCATTTATTATATTGTCACTTGCAGTTAACACCCCCCGATCATTTACTGCATACACATAATAACCGGTTTCAGGATTTTGCATCACAGTATAGCCATTAACATCATGAAGATAATTATAAAACTCATCACCACTTGCCAAAAGGTCTAATTTCCTTCCATCAGGTTGATAGACTCGCACAGGTTGATCAAACAGCAAAGCACCAGATAATATTAAACCACTGAGCAAAATTAAAAGCAACATCACATATCTTTTCATCATCACCTCATTTTTTTTATTATTTATAATATAATCAAAGCAAGAGATATTCCAAATTTCATGAAATATTCAATCCCAGTAAAAATTATTTGTCCCTATAGTCCATCCTGCCCTTAATAGCATAACTTTGAATAAAAACAATTGACTGGAAATGAGTGATTTTAGACTTTTCCAGTATGAAAAAAATATTAATATTTGTTATTATAATTATATATTGCTCTTTGCAGGCTGAGTTCAATGGCAGCCTGCATGCTTATCCTATTATTGACTATTCAGATGAGACCAGCCTGACTGGTGGTGGTGTATTAATTTACCTGTATCGTCCTGAAGGTCAGGATAAATCTGTGCCTCCCAGTTTGCTTAAACTTCAGATCGATGCGGGAATAAAGTCAAGTTGGACATTTGAAATCGAAAATGAATCGCAACTCGAAGAAGGTAAATATGCTGTTAATATACCGTTAAAGTTTGAAAAGCAGAAATGTGAATTATATAAAACCGGCAATGATATTGAGCTTGGTAATACTCAAAAAAATGAATTAAGTAAATTTGACGGTAGTTTTGAGATGCTGAGGCGTTGGGAAAAATATCATTTTGGTTTTACCTATAAAATCAATTACACCAAATATAAATCTGATCCTGATGTGTCACTGCTTCAATATGATGATCAGATATTGCCATCCGGTGGCTGGTGTGTGGGACCTGGGCTAACTTTTCAATATAATACTCTTGATAATTATTATTTCCCTTTAAACGGGATAAGAATGCAATTTAATCTTCAGACTTATTCTGAAGCCTTAAGCAGTAGCTATACTTTTGACCGCTACAGTTTTAATTCGACATTTTATCTTAAGTTGGCAAGATTTACAACTGCTGCTCTGGGAATAAAATTAATTTCCAATATTGGTGATGTACCATATCAGGAATTGGCATCCCTGGGTAATGAATTGAGAATATTTCGTTCCGGGCAATATGCAGATTATAATCTGGTTTCAATGACCGGAGAGATCAGAAGTTTTCCATTTAGTAGTATATTCTGGCACAGGTTTGGGATAGTAATTTTTGCTGAAGCGGGGCAGAGTCGTAATAACTTCGAGGACTTTTATTTTACAGGTACTCGTTATGGGATTGGGATTGGGTTTCGCTATCTGCTTGATATGGAGGAAAATTTCACTTTGCGGCTTGATAGCGGATTATATAAATCTCAAATCAGTACTGATTTTGGTGCCAATGAAGCTTTTTAAAATGAAATCAGGAAAGTATAAAATGAAGAAAAATATCTTTTGGCTGGTTGGTGAAAAAAGTGGAGATATTCATGCCTCCTGCGTGCTTGAGTATTGTAATGTTACCCATCCTGACTGGTATCATTTTGGTGTAGGGGGGAGGTTGATGGAGCAGCAGGGTTTCCACTCTCAGTTTCCATTCAGCCGCTTTAATATCATGGGATTTGTCGAAGTTATCAAGCATCTCAGGTTTTTTGTTGGTGTAGAGAAAAAAATTGAAATGATATTATTGAAACAAAAGCCTGATGCTGTTGTGCTTGTGGATTATCCTGGGCTGAATATGCGTATTGCTAAAATGGCGAAATCTTTTAAAATCCCCGTTATATATTATATCTGTCCTCAATTCTGGGCTTGGAAAAAACATAGAATATTTCAGTTACGTGATTATTCTGATGCTATTGGTTACATCCTGCCTTTTGAGGGAGATTATTTTGCAGATTCTCAAATAAAGGCAACTTATACAGGACACCCAATTTCTGAGGAAATCTCAATAACCAGCACCCGAGAAGATTTTGGCAAAAAATATGATCTTGATCCCGAATGTAAATGGATAGCTTTTTTCCCCGGAAGCAGGGATAATGAGATCAAAAAGCTATTACCTGTTTACCTTAAAACAATTAAGATGTTGCAGCCTCATGGCTATCAATTCCTGCTTTCAAAAGCTGACACAATTACTGAATCATTATTTAATAAATATTTAAATTCATTTAATATTTCAAAACTTAAGGTTATTGAGGGCAGAAATTATGAAATGATGAAGCATGCAGATTTTGTCTGTGTGAAGTCTGGCACTACAACTCTGGAAACAGCCTGGCTGGGTACTCCTTTCATATTATGCTATAAAACAAACTGGCTTAGCTTTTTGATAGGCAGGTTCTTTGTGAAAATTAAGTGGATTGGGCTGCCAAATATAATCTTGAATAAAAGTGTGATCCCTGAATTGATCCAGCAGGAAGCTAATGCTGGTAATATTAGCACAAAAATTAATTATTATTTAAATGATAAATCAAGTTATGATCATATGAAAAAGGAACTTCATTATCTACATGAATTATTAGGTAAAAAATCTGCTTCTCGGGAAGTAACAAAACTAATTGAACAGCAGGTGATCTAAATGGCAAAAAGAAAGTTTTCTCCTTTGCAGGTCTGGCTGATAACCAAT
The DNA here is from genome assembly GCA_030765325.1 of Candidatus Stygibacter frigidus. GTDB lineage: Bacteria > Cloacimonadota > Cloacimonadia > Cloacimonadales > TCS61 > Stygibacter > Stygibacter frigidus. The sequence continues at coordinate 11,374 of JAVCCT010000263.1, forward strand.
CTTGGATTAGGAATCGTGAAGTTTCTGGGCATTTCCTGGAGATATCGCCGGCTTAATTCCCTTCCTTCTGAAAAGTCTATCTTTGCTTTCTGGCATAGAAATATACTTCCTTTGATGTATTTGCACCGAAATAAAAATTATGTAGTTATCATCTCTAAATCACAGGATGGTGATTTGATTGCCAATGTTTGTGAAAAATTGGGCTACCTCACAGCCCGTGGTTCCACTTCTCGTAGTGGCAGCACTGCTCTTCGTAACATGATCAATCAATCAAGGAAATATTCTTTAGCATTTACTCCAGATGGACCAAAAGGACCTGCCTGTAAGATCAAAGAAGGAATGGTTTATCTTGCAAAATTGACCGGTCTGCCTATTGTCTTGATTTCTGCCAGAGTAGGGCATGAGATAGTGTTCAATTCCTGGGATCGCTTTAGGCTGCCTTTGCCTTTCAGCCGAATAGAAGTGATATATGATACCCCTCAATATATTGCAAAAGATGCTAATATTGATGACTCTATTGCCTTGATAGAGAATAGAATGATGGCATTGGAAAACCAACTTTTAGATCATTAAGTTTCATTTAATTGAAATCTGGCATCTCCCTTTTTTTTATCAATTCTAACAGGTCTAAATTACTGGAAATAATGGAGATAATATATGTTGAAAAGGGTCAACCATTCGGGAGGTCTCCGACCATCCAGAAGGTTTCAGATGGGAGGTCTTGAACAAAGCTAAGTTCCCTCCTGGATGGTCGTTAGACCTCCCGGATGGTGACGACA
>JAVCCT010000172.1 GCA_030765325.1 Candidatus Stygibacter frigidus
ATTGACAACCTGAATACCGAAGTAATTAAACGTAAAAAAAACGAAGAAGCTTTACGAATCGCTGCAAGGAAATGGCAAACTACATTCGATGCATCTCAAGATGTGATTTGGCTTTTGAATGAAGATAATGAGATCATCCAATCGAACAAAAGAGCAGAATATTTTTTTGGGAAGCCGATCGGAGATATGATAGGAATGAGCTGTTATTCTATAGTACGCAACAGTCAAGAGCCAGTTTTGGATTGCCCATTTGAACGAACTAAAAAGAGTTTAAAACGAGAATCTATGGATTTAAATATTGGTGAGAAGTGGTTTGAAGTAACTGTTGATCCAATCTTAGATAATGATAATAGATTTATCGGAGCGGTTCACTTTATCCGCGACATTACTAATCGCAAATCAATCCAGAATGAGATTAATATGAAATCAACAGAATTAGAAAAACAATTAAAAAAGAGTGAAAAACATAGAATAGCTAATTTAGTATTATTGAAAGATTTGAATAAAACAACAAAAGACCTGAAAGCAGAGATCATTGAACGCAAACAGGCAGAACAACAAATCCAATATCAAGCAAACTTGTTAGCGAATGTTTCGGAATCCATTTTTGCAACTGATAGGCAATTTAATATTCAGTATTGGAATACCGTAGCTGAAAATCAATATGGCTGGACATCCGCAGAAGTCTTAGGTAATCATTTTATCAAATTTATAAAGCCTCAATATGCTCAAGAATCGCGAAAAGCAGTTATGCGACAGATTGTAAAAGAAGGTTTTTGGTCAGGTGAATTAATCCATAATCGCCGCGATGGGACACTCTTTCCGGTTCAATGTACAATTTCTAAAGTTTTTGATACTAAAGGTCAGGATATTGGTCATATAATTATCACAAGTGATATCAGCAACCGCAAACAGGCAGAGAAAGAGATTCAAATCGCTCAGGAAGAAATAAAGAAAATGAACGAAGATTTAGAAGATAAAGTTATTGAGCGAACTAAGCAATTAGAAGCATCGATAAAGGAGCTGGAGGCATTTTCATATTCAATATCACATGATCTGCGGGCTCCACTGCGAGCTATAAATGGCTTAACCAGAATTTTATTAGAAGACTATGCAACTCATTTTGACGAGGAAGGGAAAGAAATTGCTTCTGATGTAGTTAACAATGCGCTTAAAATGGGGCAGCTAATAGATGATCTACTAGCATTTTCAAGGATTGGCAGAGCGGCTTTTAATTACTCAGAAATTGATATGGAAAAATTGATTCAATCCACTTATTATGATGTTACTAATATTGAAGAGCGACAACGCATAGATTTTGAATTTCATGATCTTGAAAACAGCTCGGGAGATCGAAATATGCTGAAAGTTGTATGGACAAATCTGATTTCAAATGCTGTGAAGTTTACTGCTAATCGTGATACTGCCAAAATTGAAATATACTGTACAACTGAAGAGCAATACATCATCTATCATATAAAAGATAATGGAGCAGGTTTTGATATGAAATATGTTGATAAACTTTTCGGGGTCTTCCAAAGATTGCACACTGATGAAGAATTTAGCGGAACCGGGGTAGGATTAGCTTTGATCAAGCGCATTGTTTCGCAACATAAAGGAAGCGTCTGGGCACAAGGTGAGATTGATAATGGAGCTGAATTCAGTTTTTCTTTGCCGGAGCGAGTTTAGAGGATACTCTAAACGAGGGTGTGAAAGTGCGAAAGTGTGAAAGTGTGATTTAATGTAAGATAAGATAAGATATAGAACACTGATTGGACGGATTAGACGGATTTTCTCGGATAAGACTTAGAGAGATAATTGAAAATGGAAAATGGAAAATTAAATGTAATCAGGGATTGGAAGAGAAGAAGGGGAGAAAGGGAGAAAGGGAGACTGAGGGACTGAGGGACTGAAAGACTAAACAAATAATCAATTCTTCTCATCTTCCTCTGTGATCTCTGTGGTGAAAATTCTTCTCTTACATTCCATTATCTGCGTTGATCAGTGCAATCTGCGTCATCAGTGATCCATTTCTTGTTTCAGGACGAGGGTGCGAATTAATGTAATGTAAGATAAGATATAGAACACTGGTGTTTGGGGGAAGGGTGGTTTATTATATCATAAACCCCAGGTAGTCACTTCGTGCCGATCTGAGGGTATTAGGCGCAGCCGTTGTAAATCCCTTTCAGGGATAAATTAATCATAATAATTGAACAGTCTCTGAAATCTGCTATAATAATAAGGTAGAAAATAATTGACATGATAGACAGTAATAGAAGTTTGCCAATTGGAGGAAATTGAAGATGAAAAGTTATTATGAAGATAAAGAATATATTATACCGTATGACAAAGTGGTTTTTTGCCAGTGGATGAATGAACTTGGCGAGATGGTTTTGAAAGTGAACTTTGAATCAGTACAAGGTGGAGATTCATTCTGGCGATTGAGTTTAGCCGGAGAAAATGCCAAGAGATTTCTACAGGATTATCGAACCTGGCTGGAGAACAAATCATAGGCATTTTAAGGTCATATTACGTGAAAATATTGACACATATTAGATATATGCTAATTATAGTCTTATAAATTACAGGAAGTTATAATGTTTAAGAATATGATGCTGAAACTTTTTGGTAACAGGTATGATCGCGAGCTAAAAAAAGTGCAGCCCTACCTTGATAAAATACATGAGATATACCCTGGTTTGGAAAAGATGACTGATGATGAACTGCGGGAGCGGGTAACAATCATTCGCCAGAACATCAGGGGACGTATATCTGGTTCTGAGAACAGCCTGGAAGAATTACAACGAGATTATCAGGTGGCAGTTAAAGATTCTGAGCGGACTCAATATGGCAATCAAATAGATGTATTGATAGAGCAGATAAAAACTGAGCGTCAGGAAATACTGGGAGAATATTTACCGGAAGTATTTGCCATCGTGAAAGATACCTGCCGTAGAATGCTGGGACAAGAGTTTGAAGTCCGTGGCAATATGCAGGAATGGGAAATGGTGCCTTATGAAGTGCAGTTAATTGGTGGAATAGCTCTTCATGAAGGCAAAATTGCTGAGATGGCTACTGGTGAAGGAAAAACACTGGTAGCAACAATGCCATTATTTCTTAATGCTCTTTCAGGGCATGGTTGTCATCTTATCACTGTGAACGATTATCTGGCAAGCCGTGATGCTGAATGGATGAAACCGATCTTTACATTTCATGGAATGAAATTGGGTGTGAATATAAATGGATTAGATAACGATGAGAAACGGGAAGCTTATCAGTGCGATATCACCTATGGTACTAATAGTGAATTTGGATTTGATTATTTACGAGATAATATGGCGATCAGGGAAGAGCAGCTTGTGCAGGGGAAATTATATTTTGCCATAGTTGATGAGGTGGACAGCGTTTTGATTGACGAAGCTCGAACGCCTTTGATCATTAGTGGTCCCGTATCAGAGAGCAAGAATTTTTATCCTGAATTAAAACCCATGATCCGGCAAATCGTAGATAAGCAAAGTATTTTAATAAACGGTTTTCTGGGCAGACTTCGTGAAGATCTGGAAAAGGAAACCGGGCGTGATGAAGATGTGATAGGTAATTCACTCCTTAAAATATATCGGGGAGCCCCTAAGAATAAATCCTTTTTAAAATTGATGAAACAGAGCGAACTGAAGAAGCAATTGCAGGATTATGAGGGTTTGTATATCAGAGAAAAGAAAATGAATCTGATAAATGAGGAGCTTTTTTATTTTGTGGAGGAAAGACATAACAGCGTAGAACTTTCTGATAAGGGAAATGAATTCATGTCCAGCCGTAATCCTGATCTATTTATAGTGAGACAGCTTGATGAATTACTGGCAGAAGTGGAAGATAATCCTAAACTAAGCTTTGAAGAAAAAGTGAAGGTTAAGGAAAAAGTCCAGGATGAATATTTTGATAAGAATGAAAGACTGCATAACATTAAACAGCTTTTGCGGGCTTATGTGATCTTCGAAAAAGATAATGAATACGTAGTGCAGGACAGCAAAGTGATGATCGTGGATGAATTTACTGGAAGAATGATGCCTGGCAGGCGTTTTTCTGATGGCTTGCATCAAGCCCTGGAGGCAAAGGAAAACTGCATTATAGAAGAAGCTACTCAAACCTTTGCGACTATCACTTTACAGAATTTTTTCAGGATGTATGATAAACTTGCTGGTATGACTGGTACGGCAATCACAGAGGAAGGTGAATTCCTGGAAATCTATGAACTGCCGGTTACTGTGATACCCACAAATGAACCTATCTCCAGAATTGATCATAATGATCTTATCTATTTGACCAAGAATGAGAAATATCAGGCAATTATTAATGAAATAGAGTTTTGGCATAAGCGCGGAAAACCAGTACTGGTAGGAACTGTGACAGTGGATGTTTCAGAAAAGCTGGGGAGGCTGCTTTCCAGGAAAAAGATTGAACACAAGATATTGAATGCCAAATACCATGAAAGTGAAGCCGAGATAATCAAGAATGCCGGGGAATCGGGATCCGTAACTATTGCCACTAATATGGCTGGTCGTGGTACGGATATCAAGCTTGGTAAACGAGTGGTTAGCAAACCAAGAGCAGAATATCTGGATCTTGATCATAACCTTACTGAAGAATTTCCTTTTGGATTACCAGTAGATGGATTGCATGTAATCGGAACCGAAAGGCACGAAAGTCGAAGAATAGACAGGCAGCTGAGAGGAAGAGCTGGAAGGCAGGGTGATCCTGGAACCTCACGGTTTTATCTATCACTGGAAGATGACTTGATGCGGTTATTCGGATCTGATAGAATTGCCCCCATGATGATGAAGTTTGGCTTTCAGAGTGGTGAAGCACTTGCGCATCCCTGGATGAATAAAGCAGTGGAAAATGCACAGAAACGCGTGGAAGGGTATAATTTTGAGATCAGAAAGCAATTGATCAAGTATGATGAAGTGATGAACCAGCAGCGTAAAGTGATATATCGCTACCGGAGAAATGTGCTTAAAGGCTATGACCTTAAAAACGAAATACTGGAAATGATCGGAGAGACTATCACAGACAAAGTGGAAGAGATCACTGCTCTGGAAAAATATTATGAGAACTGGGATCTAGATGCAATATGCAGTTATTTGATCATTGAATATAATATACCCTGTAAACCAGAAGATATCAAAGCAATAACGCTTGATAATCTGATAGAAAATACACTTGAAAAAGTCCTGGAAGCGTATGATAAGCGTGAGGCAACTCTTGGTGCAGAACAGATGCGTGAAATCGAAAGGCGTTCGCTTCTTTCTGTGGTTGATGATCTCTGGCGTGATCATTTGCATGAGATGGACCTTCTGCGTGAAGGTATTGGTTTCAGAGCTTATGCGCAAAAAGACCCTTTGATCGAATATAAAAAGGAATCTTTCCTGCTTTTTCAAACTCTTATCTTAAATATAAATAAAAATGTTTCTAAAAAAGTATTTACTG
>JAVCCT010000195.1 GCA_030765325.1 Candidatus Stygibacter frigidus
ACTGCTGAATACGCAGATAGTGTTGCGGACAGCAGAGAGCAGTTTGAATTCCTCTATCTATTCATTTTTGAATTATAAAAGTGATTTGCAGCAAAGCCTTGGCATACTGGCAGAAACGGAGTTATGGCAATTGCTGCTTACTGATCAATAGGGAGATATAAGAAGTAGTGTTCATCTTGCATCCAGAAAACATGTTTCTGATTTTGATAGATCAGCTTGAAACCATGCCCTTTTGGATTCTCAAGAGGTGTTGATAGAACTAAAAGAAGATCTTTTCGTTCGGGGAAATTTTTGTTAACCCGAGCAATCAGCTCTTCTGAAGATAAATGAGCATTTTCTTTGTATTCAGTATTCCAGACCACAAAAGATCCATAATCCTGAATTCCGGCATACCAGAATTTCTTATCAACGAAATACGGAAGTATTGCTTCACATTTATCTGATCGGTAGCCAACCCAGGTTTTTGATTCCAGGTGATTTTGCTCAATGTATTGGGCAATTTCCTTTGATCCGGAAAACTCATATCTGATCTCCTGGGGTATGATAGCCATCACGCGCATTACTGAGGTGACTAAACAAAGAGCAATGATCAATAATACTCCCTGTTTGAATGCACCACTTAAAATATAGCGTGGTACAAAACGGCTGATCCAATCACTATCCTTATAATAATCACTTATCCAAAAGAAAAAGATAAATATTATTAATAAATATCCATGATGCCTCACTCCTCCGGAATATATGAACATGAACATGTAGATGCACCAGGCAGAAGATAAAATTGTGGCGATGAAAATGGGTATTTTTTAACCAGCAGAAATAATACCGCCGTTGAACATAAGAAATAGAAGAAAGGGATGACCATGGATTCTGGATCACCACCCACAGAAATAATGGCATTTGCTGGGGCTCGAAAGATCATCTCCGGAAATTTTAGATCAAAGAAACTGAAGCCGACTACGCTTTGATCACTTGCCTGACCACGAGGGATTATCTGGAAAAACATCAAGGCAAAACCTGCCAGAAGTATGATCAGTGATATATAACGAGAAATAAAAAACTTATTATGTGAGCACTTGCAGTCATAAAAGAAGAGCAGCGTGATCATTACTCCAAATCCCCAAATGATCAGATTTGTGTTGATTATCAATATAACCAGCAGACAATAAAAAAAAGGTAGTTCCTGCTTCCGTTTCCAGATCGTAGCTAATAAAAACATAAATAGTATAGTAATATTATAATTACGTGCAATGACAGAATATTCATAGAGGAAATAATAGGAGAAACTGAATAATACGCGGAAAATGCCTGGGAACGGAGACTTATAAAGCATGAGCCATATTATGATAATAGCAAATATCCAGTGCATTAGCTGCATGGAGAAATAGGGTAATCCCAGTTTTACCAGTGGAAATAGCAGCAGATGCCAAAGGGCAGGAGTGCCTTCATACCACATGATATTCATGATACCAGGCAGGTCAAGGTCACGTACAATCAGCCAGGCTTGAGCTTCATCCTTAAAAGGCTCATGCATGATGGTAAGAAAAAGTGAAAGTACAAAATAAATTATAAAAGAAATATCGCGATAATCAATTCTCCTGTCAGATATCATAATCCCTCACTATCTCTGTTAATGGATCCCGGTCATTTGAAACCGTTACCCGAAACTCTTTTTTTAAATCTTTCGCAACATTTTCAACTACGTAGCTTTTCCCAGCCAGTCTTAACATGTCAAGGTCATTATAATCATTACCCAGACACAGAGTATTTTTAATATCAATATGATGCTTATCACATAACCATTGCAATGCATGTCCTTTGGAAACGTTACAGGGGAATATTTCCATCCAGTCATAATGTCTGGTAATGGGCGATGTGGTTCTGATGATCTTAAATTGTGGTAACAGCAGGCGGAGCTGAGCAATTCGAGGAGTATTGTGGGGAAAAAAAACGACAAATTGCGATGCGTCCTGCAAATGACTTAAGTCCATATCCAGATTACTGGCAAACTCGCGATACCATCCCCAGCGAAGATGAAAATCAGGATGCTCTGCTTTTGCATCATGGCAGGTTACGTAATGATTGTCTGGAAGTGTATCATGGATCATAAAATCCACTTTCTCTTTCAGCAGTAATTCAGTGAGAAAGATCACATCTTTTCTTTCCAGAAAGCTTTCTAAGAGACATTCTCCAGTATGATAATTTATAATCCCCAAGCCAGTAGAGATAATGGCATAATCAATTTCAGGGTTATTCTTGAGCACAAGCTGGGCAGAATAGTAATTTCTTCCTGTCGCAATTGCCCGGATCACTCCCTTATCCCCTAATTTTTTAAGTGTGTTTTGATCCTTTTCACTGATCATGCTCTGGGAATTAAGCAGTGACCCGTCAAGATCCATGATAACCAGATCGAGTTTCTTCAATTCTACCACTCCAGTTTTTGAATAATCTGCTGCTCAAGAGGTTCCAACAATTCAGGTAATACAGGTTCCAGATAAATGCCCTGCCTGCGGTCAGCGATATAATCCAGCGAAAATTTAATTGCTTTATAGACAAATTTCGCTGCTTTTTCAATAGCATAGGGGAGAGGCTTGTTTTGCATCAGACAACCTGTTACTACGCTTGTAA
>JAVCCT010000036.1 GCA_030765325.1 Candidatus Stygibacter frigidus
CAGCAGATGTCCTTGCCCTTGCGCAGGCAAAATCGCTGCTGCCTTCTCATCTTACATATTTTACATTTACTGTTTTTTAAAATACTCATTTCTTAATTAACCCTAATTGAGGCGGTAGGTTACGTTTAAAATCTGATTTATTATATAATTCTTTGACGCGATTTAGATCACTTTCCTTATAACCAGCTGCCAGAATATCTGACTCAGATTCGCATCTTTCATATAATCTATAAAGTATTTCATCTAATAATGCATAAGTCAATCCCATTTCGCTTTCATCTGTCTGCCCATCCCAAAGATCAGCAGTAGGGGCTTTATCAATCAGTTCTCTGGGTATTTTTAGCAGGGTTGCCAGCTGATATACTTCAGTTTTATAGATATGCCCCAATGGCTCAAAAGCACAGGCTCCATCTCCATATTGAGTCACATAGCCCGTTAGTAGCTCAGATTTATTCCCTGTCCCGGCAACCAGCCCACCAAATCTCGCTGATTGATCATATAACACGCACATCCTCTCACGTGCCATTCTGTTACCGCGTCTAAGTGATCCTGCCTCGGGGAAATATTTATCAAAGTAAATATCCACCATTGGTGATATCTCTATCTCCTGACACTCTATCCCCAGGTATTCTGCCAGTAGTTTGCCATGATGTAAGCTGTCCGGATGACTGTGCTTATATGGTAGCAAAAATCCTTTCACTTTATCTTTACCTATTGCTTTCACGCCTAAGGCAGCAGTAACGGCAGAATCTATCCCCCCACTGATGCCTACTATCAAATGATCAAGCCCGGCTTTATTTAATTGACTGCGGATAAATTCCACAATCCTGATTTCCTCTTCAGCAATATTGATCTTTCGCATTTTATTATCCTCTCATTTTATTATTCACCTAATTTAGCAGGAGTTTTGAACGGTACCCCGGGCAAGACTTCTGGCGATCAGCCACTTCCTCTGTCCGGTGAAAGCCCATCCCCCTCCCTACTTCGGAGGTTCTGGCAACTTAATCTCACCCGCTCTTGTCAACGCAACCTTGGTCAATATAGGTCCTATGATCTCAAATATGATCGATGTTGCTGTAACTGTAGCGATCACTGTGATACCTATCACATCTCCATGCGTGGTGCCGGTAGCAGTATCTACTACTGCCCCCAGACCAGTATAATTCTGCTTCACCAATAGCGATAGTCCTATTGCCACTCCCGCCTGTGATAAAATCCCCAGTCCAATATATTTAGTGATAACGGAAGGTGCCTTTCCTATTACTGCCCCCAGTTTTGATCCAAATATCAAGCCGGCACTTCTGGAGAAAATGTAAACCAGTCCCATTAGTCCCAGAGCTGGGATGGCTGAAATTCGCAGATTTGCCCCGGCTAACGTGAAGAATAGTATAAATAGCAATGGCATTGTCTGGCTCAATTCTTGCTGAATTTTATTCACCAGATTATCTGATTGCAGATTAACCACTATCATTCCCATCACCATTATAGTCAATATCTCCGATAGATGGAGTATTTCACATATTCCACAACTTAAAAACACTATCCCGAAGATCACGATAAACACATCAGAGCTTACCTTTAGCTTGCGGATAAGTATACTACTCAAAAATGCCAGCACGCCTCCGGTGATTATGCTTAAGGCTATTTCCTTCAGAGGTTGCAATAAAGTTACCATCATTCCCGGATCGTGGTTTCCTGCTTCTTTGGATAATATGCTTTGGGCAAATGCTGAGGCAAAACCAAATATAATGATCCCTAATCCATCATCAAAGCCCACTACGGCATAAAGCGCTTTTGTGAGTACCCCCTTCGCTTTATATTCCTTGATCACTGCCACCGTTCCTGCTGGAGCACTTGCTGGGGCAATTGCTGCAAAAAGTAGTGAAAGAGGCGTGTCACCTGTTAATAACTGTAAGGTGACAAATACCAGCAAAAATGCACCAAATGATTCCAGGAATATAATATAGATGATACCCTTGCCAAGTCGTTTTAAATGAGATAGTTTTAGTTCCAGTCCGATGCTAAAAGCTACAAAACCAAGCGCTATACTGGAAATAAAATCAAGATTGTCAAGCAGAACATCACTCAGTATATTTAGCAGAGATGAGCCCAGAACCACCCCAAGCAGCATATAGCCGATTATGGAGGGCAACTTAATGAAACGCATATTTCTACCCAGGTAAAATCCCGTCAGAATGATAAATCCTAAAACCAGTAAAATTGGATGTGTCATCTAATTTATCCTAAATCAAGATTACCGGCATAATATTGCAATTCCTGCATTGTTAACAGTAATCCCTCTGTAAATTCCTTATTGATCAAATGATGACTGCGCCTGAGTATCTCATTTGCAAGTCGGCGCGGAACTGTTGCGATCACAACCTTGCAGTAATTATCTACTGGTGTACCCCAAAGACTGCTGAATAATGGCTTGGAATATAGAAAATGACCCGCAGTATAGGCATCAGTTACGGCAATACTCGTATCATCCACTTCCGTTAATATGCCCAATATCCTATCCATGATCTCTTCAGACTGAATGATAAAGGTAAATTGATTCCAACCAGCGGCGGATGCCTCTGAAGCCGGCAATTCTGTATGACGTAAAAATATCCCTTTAAGCGAGGCAGGATCTTTTACTGCGATTACTTTCGTCTGATTAAGTTCGCTATTAAGCATACCCGAAAGTGCACTCAAATACCGGATATGCATATTCCTCATATTCTCCGGTGCTATGATATAAACCACGATGCGCACTGGCTTATTATCAATAGCATCAAATTCCACTCCCTCAGGTATTGTGATTGCCCCAATCACAAACTCCTTACAATCCAAGGTGCAATGCGGAATTGCAATGCCTTTTCCAAATCCTGTCGAACTTAACTCTTCCCTTTCTTTTAATGCCCAAAAGATATCTTCTGAACTAAATCCACCTAATGAGGGATTATTAATGGCTAAATCGGCTATCGCTTGAAGGACTTCCTTCTTGTTGCTAAATTGCTTACCGATAGCAATTGTTCTTTCATCAAGGACCTTATTAAGTTCCATATTACCGCCTTTGATTTTTATTTGCCCAATTTATCAAACTACCAAAGATGTCAAAAAATATTTTCCTTTTCACTCATATTTTAATAATGAGAGGTAAGAAAATTTAACTAATTCCGCCTCCATAAAACCATCTACAATTTTCAGAATACAGTGAGAACGTCACTATGTTCAGCGATAACAGCATGAATTCTCCACTCAGCTAAATAGACATATCCCTCCCAGCCAAGTCAGTCCAGATAAATCGGGATGAACGGTACCCCGGACAAGACTGGACGACAAGTTATAATACCAAACCTCCCGCAAGTAATGATTGAGGTGTAGTATATTATTTTACTACAATTAATTAGCCTCTACAAGATAAAGATTTTTTTTGGTTTGATATACTCCAAAGCTACCTCCTGGCAGTATACTGGCAAATCAGTCCTTTATTCCCAGAGCAACTTAGTACATAGTGACATTTTAATGTGAGATAGTGCTATGTTGTTCAGGATATAATCGTCTATAATGGTATATAATTTACTGGTATATGGTGTGATATGTTGTGATATTGGTAGTTACAGCCTGTTTAATACATTTTTGAGGTTGTGGTACAATTTTTATGTCATGGGACATTTTATGTTTCACCGCTTTCACAGTGTCTCACCGGAATAGTCGAGAAGATGGGTTGACTGTCTATCTAATATTGAGATGAGAGATAAAATAATAAACGCGGGGA
>JAVCCT010000344.1 GCA_030765325.1 Candidatus Stygibacter frigidus
ATCCTGAACAGAAACTGGGTTTTACCAGTATAATTTATGGCAACCCCTGGAGAAATTGCTTCTCCCTGATCGTTATAAATAAATGAGCAGGCAAATATTTCTTTAAAATATTCTGCTATTCGAGAGCCAGCTATCATTTCCTTGATGCCGGAAGAGAGTACGTAGTGTTCTGCCAGCAATCCCTTACTATCCACATATTCATTAACTCTGTCAAACCAGTTTTCTACACCAGCAAAAAATTCAATGCTCTTACCATAACCTGCTAATTTATCTTTAGTGAGTTTCACGCAACTGGTTCCGGCACATTTTTCCAGCATCAGCATCATATATGCCAGAATAGTATCCGCATTATTTTCTACAGCCCGTTTATTAGCAGTTTCCCAGAATTCCTGAGGTTCAATACCTAATTGGGGTAGAAAGTCATATTCCTGCATATTTCGGGGTGACAGAGTACCATCAAAATCATAAATAAAAGCAATCACAGGTTTCATATTTACTCCAGTTAATATATCAGTTGCCAGAAAATATATATTTTTTAATTGGTCAATTCTTTTGAGATTATCCAATAATTCTTGACATGTAGGATTTGATTGGGAAAGTTATTAATGTAATTAAAAAAGTGAATATTAAATGGATTAAGTATGAAAACAAATGTATTTAAACAGGTATTTGGGATGGTGCATGTGGGTGCTTTGCCTGGTACACCACGCTATCAGGGAAATATGTCAGCAATTATCTCTAAAGCAGTATATGAAGCTGAATTATTACTTAATTCAGGGTTTGATGGCATAATATTGGAAAATATGCACGATCTGCCTTATCTTAACAGACAGGTGGGAACAGAGATCATTGCTGGTATGACCGTAATCTGTGGTGCTGTGCGCTCAATCACTGATTGTGAGATCGGTATTCAGGTGCTGGCAGGGGCAAATAAGGCTGCATTGGCAATCGCATCCGTATGCGAGCTGGGTTTTATCCGGGCGGAAGGCTATGTGTTTTCTCAAATCTCAGATGAAGGGATGATGAATGGAGATGCGGGAGAATTGCAGCGTTATCGACGTCAAATCGATGCAGAAGAAGTGAAGATATATTGTGATATCAAAAAGAAACATTCTGCTCATGCAATCACGGCTGATATTGATATTGCAGAGATGGCAAAGGCAGCAGAATTCTTTCTGGCAGATGGAGTAATCGTGACGGGCATCAGTACAGGAAGTCCGGCAGACAAAGCGGAACTGAAAAGCGTAGGCAAAGCCGTTAATTGCCCGGTACTGATCGGCTCTGGATTAACGAGTAATAATTTAGCAGGATATTGGGATCTGGCTAATGGCTTTATCATTGGCAGTTACCTGAAAATAGATGGTTTATGGAGTAATGACCTGGACGCTGAGCGTTTGAGATCATTGATGGATTTAGTAACGAAACTAAGAAATAGAGGAATAGATTATGATCAGGAAGATTAAGATCGAGAAGATTTACAGTTTAATGCAGGCAGTTCTTACTGGCTGCGGTGTACCTGAAGATGATGCCAGGATATGTGCTGATGTGCTGATAACGAGTGATTTACGGGGGATAAAGTCCCATGGTTCCGGCAGACTTAAGATGTATTATGACCGGTTTAAAGATGGAATACTATTTCCTGAGACCAAAATTGATGTGATCCGCGATATGGCAGCTATCAGCGTGTGGGATGGTAATCATGGCATGGGTCATGTAGTTGGCTATAAAGCAATGAAGACAGCTATAGAAAAGGCAAAAAAGTATGGTATTGGTGCTGTGGCTGTGCGAAATTCCACTCATTACGGAATAGCAGGATACTATGCCTTGATGGCAGCTAAAGAAAATATGATCGGTTTGTCATATACTAATGCCAGACCCTCTATCTGTCCATTATTTGGAATCACGCCCCTGCTGGGAACAAATCCGATTGCCTTCGGAGCACCCAGTGATCTGGATTATCCTTTTGTTTATGATGCAGCAACATCTATCACGCAACGGGGTAAGATTGAGGTACTTGATAGAGCAAATAAACCTACACCAGAAGGGTGGATGATGGATTATAAAGGTGAAACCAGTACTGATACCAAGCAAATATTGAAAGACCTGATTGCCAAGAAAGCTGCATTACTTGCTCTGGGTGGAAAAGAAGAAGAAACGGGTGGACATAAGGGTTATGGACTAGCTATGATGGTTGAGATCATGTCAGCAGCTTTGCAGAGTGGGAAATATCTGGAAGACTTATCTGGGTTTGATGAAGAAGGCAAACCGGTAACTCATAATCTGGGGCATTATTTCCAGGCTATCAATATAGAAGCCTTCACTGATGTAGAAGATTTCAAGAAGATAACTGGAGATATTATGCGTCAAATGCAGAATTCTGCTTTGAGACCAGATAAAGAAAGGATCTGGGTGGCAGGCGAAAAGGAATTTGCTATCGAAAAAGATGTTAGAGCAAATGGCGTGGAAGTTAATGACGCGCTATACCGTAATATACAGATTATGATTGAGGAACTGGAACTGGATTTCGAGATTTAGAGATTTTACCAATTTGAAACCTTCCGGATGGTCGAAAGACCTCCGGAATGGTTGAGCAGTTCAAGGGCTTATATTTTTTTAATAACTCACAGACAATTCCACCATTCGGAAGGTCTAACGACCATTCAGAAGGTGAAGGTGCAAGTATAAAAAACCTTCCGGATGGTTGAAAGACCTCCGGAATGGTTGAGCAATTCAAGGGCTTATAATTTTTTAATAACTCGCAGGCAATTCTACCATTCGGAAGGTCTAACGACCATTCCGAAGGTGAGAGTGCAAGTATAAAAAACCTTCCGGATGGTCGAAAGACCTCCGGAATGGTTGAGCAATTCAAGGGCTTATAATTTTTTAATAACTCGCAGGCAATTCTACCATTCGGAAGGTCTAACGACCATTCCGAAGGTGAGAGTGC
>JAVCCT010000268.1 GCA_030765325.1 Candidatus Stygibacter frigidus
CCCTCCCGTCCCGAACACCGGCTCTGCCGGTGTTCGGGACGGGAGGGTGAATATAAATTATAAAACCCCAGGTAGTCGCTCCGCTCCAACCTGGGGCTACAAATAAATATCACCTACGGTGAAAATCCTCAAAATATGTTGAACAGTCTCTTTTGATACCTTAAGTAATAATTTACAAATTGTTTGACGAAAGCAGTCAAACTGTTGATTTTGCCCTAAAAATTTATTCGGAGGCATTATGGCTCATAAAGTCATGATTTTTGGTGCTGGTCTGGTTTCAAAACCTATGGTGGATTATCTGGCTGGTAATGGTATAGAAGTAACGATTGGTGATGTATGTCTGGAAAAAGCAGAAGCTCTTGCCAAATCACATCCTAATGTTAAAGCTGTTCTGGTGGATGCTGATAATGATGATCTGATGAGCGATCTGGTAGCCAGTCACGATCTAAGTGTCAGTCTGCTGCCAGCAACTATGCACCCCTTTGTTGCCCGTCAATGCATCAATCATAAAAGAAATATGGTTACGGCATCTTACGTAAGCCCATCAATGGCAGAATTGCATGATCGAGCAATTAAAGCAGATATTACAATTCTAAATGAAATCGGTGTAGACCCCGGTATTGATCACATGAGTGCCATGAAGATATTTGATGAAGTTAAGGATAAAGGTGGCAAAATTACCAGTTTTATGAGCTACTGCGGTGGTCTCCCTGCTCCTCAATATAATACTAATCCTCTGGGTTACAAATTCTCCTGGGCACCAAAAGGCGTACTCATTGCCGCTGGAAATAATGCTCAATACTTGCGTGATGGTGAAGTGGTAGATGTCCCCGGCAAAGACCTGTTCAGTCACTACTGGCTGGTTGATATACCTGGCGTAGGTACTTATGAAGCCTATCCAAACCGTGACTCACTCAGCTATATCGAAACTTATGGTCTGCAAGGTATCAAAACTATTTATCGCGGAACTTTCAGGAACATCAGTCATTGTGAAACCTGGTTTTCTATGGCTCAGCTTGGTTTCTTTGATAAAAATGGTGAAGTCCATGATACCAGTAATATGTCAGTACCCCAGTTCATCAAAACAACGCTTGGTCTGGATAAAGACAGTTGCCTGAAATGTATAATTGCCAAAAAACTTAACCTGAATTCAGCAAGTACTGTGCTTAAGAAATTTGAATGGTTGGGATTCTTCGATGAAAGCTATCAGGTTCCCTGCGATAGAGGTGCTGCCATTGACGTTCTCACAGCTATTATGCTGGAAAAGATGAGTTATGAGCCGGGTGAACTCGATCTGCTGCTTATGCATCACGAATTTATTGCCGAATTTAATGGCAAAAAGCAGAGAATCACCTCGACTATGATCGATTATGGTATCCTTGATGGAGACACTTCCATGGCTCGCACTGTTTCATTGCCTGCTGCTATTGCCGTGAAAATGCTCCTGGATGGCAAGATCACTTCCAAAGGTGTGCTACGTCCTATCGACAGAAATATCTATCTTCCAGTACTTACTGAACTGGAAAAAATGAATATCAAACTCGTAGAAAGATATTATTGATCAATGTAATAAATTGTAAAATATATGAAGCCCGGACTAAACCGGGCTTTTATTTTTTTTCGATTCACAACTAACGACTCACGATTAACGACTCAGACTCACTACTCATCAAACGCTTCAGCCAGCGCTCCTGCTGCCATGCGCTTAATGCTTTCGGGATAATTACCGGCAATTATATGCTGTAATTGTGGTATCAGGCTGCGATGCTTCCGCTTTATTGCCAGCTTCAATGCTTCACTTTGCACATAAATATCACTATCCAAAACCAGTTCTGCCAAATCCTGCTCTTCCTGTGGATAACTGATATCCTTCAGAGCACCGATAGCTTTGAGACGTGTATGCACTTCCTCACTTTTGAACATAGCCCGAAGTTCTGGCAGATATTTTTTAGTTTTCACCTGTAAAAGCCCCTGCAATATTAGAAAGTTACCCGTTTTCTCATATTGTCGCTCAAGTACTTCTATCGCCCTCTGATCACCGAATTCCAAAGCATAAAATATCGACACTTCCACCTGTATCCACTCATCTTTGTCTTCCCGGAAAATCTCAAGATAACGTCTCGCCTCTTTGCCCAGTATCTCTACGATTGCTCGAATAGACCAAAAAATTTGATTACTTGTGCTATCAGCATTTAATAAGACCTCACAAAGAAAGGAGACAGCTCCAGATTTTTTAAGCCTGCCGATACGGTTCAAGGCTATTACCTCATCATCTTCAGTTTTTGCTTTTTTATAATCTTTTATCAATTTCTCCAGAACTGATTGAGCTTCTGGCTCTGCTTTTTCCTGTACATTATTGCCCTGCATATATTCATCAAGTTCTTCTTGAATAAAACGCCAGGGAGATCTTGATCCTTTACCCAGTTTTCGTCCGGGAATCTCACCCTTCTGCACCTGCCGACGCAATACCTCAGCATTCATATTCAAATATGCTGCTGCTGCTTTTAAAGTCATAATTTTCATCTTAACCTACCTACTTTACCTAATGAGAGGACAAAAATAGGTTATTGTAGTATATTGTCAACTAAAATATCATACTATTGCCTATTGTTATTTAGAGACTGTTCAACATATTTTGAGGATTTTCACCGTAGGTGATATTTATTTGTAGCCCCAGGTTGGAGCGGAGCGACAATCTGGGGCTTTATAATTTATATTCACCTACTCGTCTCAAACACCGGCTCTGCCGGTGTTTGGGACGGGTAGGTATTCTGGTTTATTATATTTCCCCTGGGTAGAAACTGCGTTTCAACCCAGGGCTACAAATAAATATTCCCTACGGGAAAAATGTCA
>JAVCCT010000008.1 GCA_030765325.1 Candidatus Stygibacter frigidus
CTTCAAAATTTATCAATTCATCAAATTCCATAAGAGTCTGGGCAGGAATAAGTCCCAGATCCAGAGATGTCGATTCCATCGTTACATATTCATCAAAACAGCCTATAGTCATCACTGTTTCCTCAGCATCTTCCATTCCCAGATTCTCCACATTTAATGATATGGAAGTGCTTTCTCCCCCACTGATCACATCATCATCTCCACTCATTACTTCATAAGCATCAAGCACCAGATAAGCGCCTTCATTGGGGATTACCTGCACCTGAGTTATAAATGGCTGAAGATTTTGACCAGTTATTGTCAAAGTTGCCATACATGGTTCATCAAATGGCGTATATTCAAGATTGATCACACCACTATCATCTACCAGACCTACACCCTTGATCTCTCCATTATAGGTTAATGCCACATATGAATAGGGTTCGCAGGTTATTTCCATACTATTAAGTCCCAAAAGTAATTCTTCAGGATATTCTGCTTCAATTTCGTCTGCTTCACTAAAAAATACGCTTAACGATGGATCGCCCATTAAAGTATAAATCTCCCAGTAGAGGTTAGCCATACTACCACCTTCTACCACTGCCAGATTACCTGCCATTATAAAGGAAAAACCCACTGTGTACCATTGACTGAATTCCTCGTCATGATCATGCCACATGCCGTCATAAGCTCCAGCACCAGTACTTTCAAATGTGGGGTTGGTCACTACGGCTCCGGCACCTACGCCCCACCAGTAGTCGGGATCCCAATAGGTAGAATTTGTTCCACCTATATATCCTATCGCACCCTTATTCTCTGCCCGTAAAAAGGCTTCGCCAAAACAAGTGCCTACTTCAAATTTATTGGTTAAACAGCAGTTACCCACTGCAAAACAATATTGTCCTTCATTATCAAGACTATTGATGTTTGAGATTGTAAAGGACGGGTCTGCCCAGGAATCATCACTGCCATGGGCAGTATAATTGATATAAGAAACACCATCAGACACGTTCTGTACTATATTGGCTGCATTATTACCTGAATTTGGATATAAATATGTATGAGAAGTTAGATCATGATCCTCATTAAAATAATAAGTGGTACCATAATTGATCTGACCATTTCCCCAGGTGCTGCCATGACTGGAATCCATACCTGCTATCATCACTACTTCATTCAAATAGCTGGGATCTTCCATGGCATACATCTCATATTCCAGGGTTTTATCTATCTGGGGTTGCAATTGCGATGTATTCTGAGCACTGAATCTGCCATGATATATCTCCGGCATGAAATCTGTACCTTCCAGACGGACATAATTCAAATCTGTTACATGACTACCTTGACTGCCATTATACGCCGGTATCTGCTGCGTATCTCCCACAAATAATATAAAACTTGGAGCTGGATCATCTGGCGTTGCTTCATCCCATAATCCTGCTATATAATTATGGATCAATGTAGTTGTGCTGCCTATCTCATCTGTATAACTCACTATCACATCATAACCCTGAGTTGTTTTCCAATCGATAAATTCTGCTAACTGATCCTCAAACATCCGGTCAGAGATGATCACGTATTTGATTGGATAACGCGTAAGATCGTCACGAATATCCAATCTGTGATAATTAATCACTTTCTGGGCATATATCGGCTCAAATACCGGTGACCACGTACGACTGCGAAGCTCTGTTGTAGCCAGCGCATCTCCACCCATAAATTCAATATCAAGCTCTATTGCCGAATAAACCAATATCTCATTACTCACTGGATTATAACGCACTGGATTGATATTTACCACGAATAACCGCATGCCACGTAATATTCCCAATTCTTCCACTGTTGCCAGTTCCCGTGCATTAAAATTATTCTCACTATAAATAGCTGGATCATAAATAAATTCCACATCATCAGCGGTTTCACTTTTGGATAATGAAGGCTGTGCCGGTATCACATGATTACTTATATTATAAGCTCCCAGTTCATATTGATCCACTTGAAAATCATTTACTCTCACGCTTACTTCAGCACCTATTGGCACACTGAATATTCTGCGAACTTTTGGTAATTTTGGTTCTCCAATTTCATTTGTACTCGTAAATCCATCGATTGATAAATTTACAAATTCTCCCGCTTGTGTGTCCACATCAATAAATTCTATCTCATTAATGTTTACACTGAGTTCCAGATTGTTGTCACTTTCTCCCGTTAATGTTACCCCTGTAACTTCACCAGAAACTGGTACAGCCCCCATACTGCCTGACATTAATACGCCAAGTGTCAGCATTAGAAGTATTAAAACGCTCTTTCTCATACAAAACTCCTTATCTTATAATTCTTACAAATAACTTTCTATTATATATTAAGCAAGTTTCATACCATTCACCCTCAATTTAAATAATATAGGTGATATATTTATTTTTCAATAAGTGGAATCAAATAGGGACAATTTAGCACTATCTAACAAAAAACTGTGAGAACGTACTTAAGCATCGCATCATAAATATGTGTTGCAATGCTTAGTTGTTGTGATCTGAGATCAGGGTATAGTCGATAAAGATTCTAAATGGCTTATATTTATGGGGTTACGGAATATTTGGGCATTATAGTACCTATAGGGGCTTATATGATTTTTTTATTTGACTAAGAGGATTGAGGCAAGACCGAGAAAACTTACATATCCGCCAATATCTGTGAGCATTGTAATGATCACACTGGAAGCGAGGGCGGGGTCTATCTTGAGAGATTTTAAAATAACCGGGATCATTGAACCAACCAGTCCGGCAATGAACATATTGCAGACCATGGCAACAGCGAGTACAAATCCGATGCGAGGATCACCTTTTACCAGATAGGCGATAATACAGGTAATGGAGCCAATAATAATACCATTAATCAAACCGACGGAAATTTCTTTAGTGACTGCCTGCCAGGTATTGTGAATAGTAAGCTCGCCCAGTGCAATACCACGCGTGATCACAGTGAGTGTCTGAGTACCGGAATTGCCGCCTAAACCGGCAACAATAGGCATCAGAACAGCCAGTAAGCTCATTTTGGCAATTGTTTCTTCAAATATTCCCACTACTGAGGAAACAAGTACAGCAGTGAAAAGATTAAGAGTGAGCCAGGGAAGTCTTTTTTTCACAGAATTTATAGGTTTTGTAAATACACGGTCTTCTTCATTCAAACCCACCAGACGGTAAGCATCTTCTGTGGCTTCTTCTTCGATAACATCAAGAATGTCATCAAACGTGATCCTGCCCAGCAGATGATTTTCTTTATCAACAACCGGTAAAACCATGAGATCATATTTGCGGAAGAGATTTGCCACTTTTTCCTGATCCATATCTACATCAGCGACCATTGTGGCAGGTTCCATAATCTGATAAATCTGAGCAGTATTAGCAGCCAGTAGCAACCTGCTTATTTCCAGAACTCCTACCAAGTGTTTCTCTTTATCAATCACATAAACAAAGTGGATATTCTCAACTTCTTCTAAATTTTTCCGGATGTATTCAATTACCTGATTCCGGTTAAAATTCTGTCTGACAGCCAGGATCTCAGTCTGCATGATACCACCGGCAGAATCTTCTGAATATGACATTAATTGGCGATAGGTACTGCGATCATCTTCCTGCATTCCTGCCATCACAGTTTTCGTGACAGTATCAGTAAGTTCTGCCAGAAGGTCAGCCGCTTCATCAGTTTCCATTTCATCGATAATACTAATCAACCTGTCACGTCTGATATTTTGGATAATTTCAGCACGGTATTCGTCATGAATTTCTGCCAGGACGTCGGAAGCCATTTCATTATCGAGGTGCGAAAAAACGCGATGATCATATTCTGTAGGGATTTGATTAATAAATTCTGCTACATCAGCAGGATGGTATTCTCCCAGTATAGTTCCCAGTTTTACAAAATCATCATTCTCAATCAGCTCAACCAGTTGGTCATACAATATTGCTTCCATAAGCCCCCCCGTAACTTTAAGTAAATTTCCGACAAAAAAAAAGGCTGCCTGAAGAGCAGCCTTGATTATAAATGCTGATTTATACAGCCAGGTCTTCAGCCTTGATATGATCTGATTTGGCTGATGTTTTACTTCTTTCAACGAATTCGATAACTGCCATTGGTGCACAATCACCGCGGCGATAGCCGTTTTTCAAGATTCGCAAATAGCCACCATTACGGTCCATATAACCAGGTGCAAGTTCATCAAAGACCTTTTTGACAATAGTTCTGTTACCCAGAACTTTGAATGCCAGTCTCCTATGATGAACACTATCTGTTTTACCATAGGTGATAACTCTTTCTGCCAGAGATCTAACTTCTTTGGCTTTTGCCACAGTAGTATTGATCCTGCCGTGTTCTACCAGAGAAATAACCAGATTGCGCATAATAGAATTTCTGTGTCCGGTCTCTCTGCCAAATTTTCTACCTTTTACTTTATGTCTCATACTAATATCCCTATCTTACAGTAACTTTTTTTCTTGCTTCAGCAATTTCTTCGGATTTTCCATCAACGTCATAACCTAAACCGAGGTTATATTTTTCCAGAAGAGCATTTATCTCTTCCAGTGATTTCTTTCCAAAATTACGATACTTAAGCATTTCATTTTCATTTTTTGACACCAGTTCGCCGATAGTATCTATCTTGGCAGCAGCCAGACAATTACTGCAGCGAACAGATAATTCCAGTTCATTAACATTCATATTGAATATTTTTTCTAATTCTTCCAACTCAGGATCCATTTGGATTTCTTCAATGTATTCAGGTTCTTTTTCAAAAAGAACAAGCTTATCATATAGGTCACGCAGGATCTTAGCAGAAAGATAAAGAGCATCGCGACAATCAATACTGCCATCAGAATTTATTTCCATGATGATTTTATCATAATCAATTCTCTGTCCCACCCGCTGCTTCTCTATTGAGTAGTTAACGCGAGTAATAGGAGAATATATAGAATCAATTGGAATAACGCCAGTTGGGAAATCTTCTACATTCTGCAAGTCAGAAGGGACATACCCTCTGCCAATGCCAACCCAGATTTCCATGTGAAATTCCATATCTTCTGTCATTTCTGCCAATACCAGATCTTTGTTGATAATTTGGATATCAGCAGATTCCTGGATTTCAGCAGCAGTTATCTTGCCAATGCCCTTATGCTCCAGAACTAACTTTGTTTCCTGAATAGTTTCTGATTTCACCACCAGCTTCTTAAGTCTGAGGATAAGATCAATAAAATCAGATTCACAACCTGGAATAGAGGTGAATTCATGATGCAGACCTTCGATTTTAACATATCTGACCGCCGCACCCTGAATTGCAGAAAGCAGAACTCTTCTCAGTGTATTGGCGATGGTTGTACCAAAAGCCGGGGTTCCAGGGGACCGATTTCAAACTTGCCATAAGTTGATTATACGAATCCTGATCAACTTCAACTTTTTCGGGTCAACTGTAATGGTTCAAGTAAAGTCATATTACTATCTCCTGTTATTACTTGGAGTAATACTCAACAATCAACCTTTCGTCAATATTTACAGGTATCTGGTCTCTGAGCGGAATATCAAGGTAAATACCCATAAATTTCTCTCTTTCCACCTGCAGCCAGGGATATACACTGGCAGTAGCATCCATTGCTTCCAAAATTGCGATCATATTACGGCTTTTTTCTTTAATCTCCACAACATCTCCCTGTTTTACCAGGAATGAAGGGATATCAACTTTTCTGCCATTAACTTTTATATGACCATGATTGACGAATTGTCTTGCCTGCATAATAGTACGGGCAAAACCCATACGATAGATAACGGTATCGAGTCTTCTTTCTAAAAGCTGAAGAAGGTTAACACCAGTCATACCTTCCATTTTATCTGCTTTAGAAAAATAATTGTGGAACTGTCGTTCCAGCAGCAGATACGTGTACCTAAGTTTTTGTTTTTCTCTTAGATGAATACCATAATCAGAGACACGACGTCTAAATTTCCCACCATTACCATGCTGTCCTGGAGGATAATTTCTTTTTTCCA